>DATJLY010000463.1:0-12059 GCA_035509095.1 Allostellaceae bacterium
TGAACCGCACCAGGAACAGCTCGAGACATTTGTAGCTGGACAGCGCCAGCCCGAAGATCACCGCGTAGAAATAGACGATGGTCCAGGACGGCCAGGCGTTCTCGAACGAGAAGGTGATGTTGAGCCGGTTCTTCTCGATGCTCATCACCGCCATGATGAGCGAGTTGAAGGGCAACACGCCGCGCGCCTTGTTGATGGTGCGGTCAATGACCCGTTCCAGATACGTGATCAGGCGATCGGAAAGCTGCCGGCTTTCACTCGACGTCCCGTCGCCGCTCGGGAAAGTCGGGTAGTCCGTGTTGAAATATCTTTTCCACAAGTTCTTTTTGAAGGAATCGGCCGCCGCGCTGTCCGGCAGCGCCTTGACGAGGCGCTCTCCTTTGAGGGCGACGATGGCGACGATGAGGATCAGCGGCAGGAGCCCGATCCAGAACAAGATTCTCTGATCCATCCCCATCCTCCGGCGGACGCATGAGACAACCACCGTCGCGCCGAGCCTGCAAGGCGGCGGCCCGCGAGCCGCCTCTTGTCTCCGGCGTGCGGTTTGCACATATCATCCGGCGGCGGCCCAATCCCGGGCCCGCTTTCTCCTAAAACCCTGAACCCGAGGGGACATGCCGGCAGAAACGTTGAGCTTCGAGGCGGAAGTCAGCCGCCTTCTCGAGATCGTCGCCCATTCGCTCTATTCCAACAAGGACGTGTTCCTGCGCGAGCTCATCTCGAACGCGTCGGACGCGTGCGATCGGCTGCGCTATGCCGCGCTGACCGAGCCCGAGCTCATCGCCGGCGATGCCGAGCTCAAGGTCACGCTCCTGCCCGACAAAGGGAAGGGCACCCTGACCATCTCCGACAACGGCATCGGCATGAGCCGGCAAGAGCTGATCGACAATCTCGGCACCATCGCGCGATCGGGCACCGCCGCGTTCGTGAAGGGCCTGTCGGGTGACCAGGGCAAGGACATGGCCTTGATCGGCCAGTTCGGGGTGGGATTCTATTCGGCCTTCATGGTCGCGAAATCGGTCGAGGTCGTCTCACGCAAGGCGGGTTCCGACGAATCGTGGCGCTGGATTTCCGACGGCAAGGGCCAATATTCGATCGAGGCGGCCGACCGTCCCGCGCGCGGCACGGCGATCACCCTTTCGCTCAACGACGAAAGCGCCGACTATGCCGAGGTCGAGCGCCTGCGCCGCATCGTCACCACATATTCCGACCACATCGCGCTGCCGATCGTGCTGACGGCGCTCGGCAAGACCGAGACGTTGAACCGCGCCGCCGCCTTGTGGATGCGTCCCCGCGCCGAGATCACCGAAGAGCAGTACAAGGATTTCTATCACCATGTCGGCCACGGGTTCGACGACCCGTCGCTCACCCTTCATTTCAAGGCCGAAGGCACCTACGAATATACCTGCCTCCTTTTCGTGCCGACCGCGAAGCCGTTCGACCTGTTCGATCCCGCGCGCAAGAACCAGGTCCGGCTCTATGTCCGGCGCGTCTTCGTCACCGACGATTGCCAGGAGCTTCTGCCGGCCTATCTGCGGTTCTTGAAGGGCGTCGTCGATAGCGAGGATTTGCCGCTCAATGTGAGCCGCGAGCTGTTGCAGAAGAACCCGATGCTGGCGCGCATGCGGACACAGATCACCCGCCGCGTGCTCTCCGAGCTGGCCAAGAAGGCGAAGGATTCGCCCGAGGAGTATGGGAAATTCTGGGCCGAGTTCGGCGCGGTCTTGAAGGAAGGGCTGTACGAGGACCACGAGCAGCGCGACACGATCCTCGAGCTTGCGCGCTTCGCCTCGACGGCGGGGCCGGGGCTTGTCTCGCTCGAGGATTATGTCGGACGGATGAAGCCGGGCCAGGACGCGATCTATACCATCTCGGCCGACAGCGCCGAGCTCGCCGCCCGGAGTCCCCAGCTCGAAGGCTACCGCGCGCGCGGCATCGAAGTGCTGCTGCTTGCCGATCCGGTCGATGCGTTCTGGGGACAGGCGGTCGGCGAATACAAGAAACATCCCTTCAAGTCCGTGACCCGCGGCCAGGCCGATCTCGACAAGATCGCGCCCGAAGCGGCGCCGGACGCGGCGCCCGCCGCCGATGGCGCCGTCGCGAGCCTCATCGCGCTCTTCAAGCTCACGCTCGGCGACACGGTGAAGGACGTCCGCGTCTCGAACCGCCTGACCGACAGCGCGGTCTGCCTCGTCGCCGACGAGGGCGAGCTCGACATGCATCTCGAACGGCTGTTGAAGGCGCATCATCAGCTCTCGGCCGAAGGCAAGCGCGTCCTCGAGATCAATCCCAAGCACGCGCTGATCGAGCGGCTGGGGCGTCTTGCCGGCGAGGACGGAGCATCCGACCGGCTCGCCGATTTCGCCTGGCTTCTGCTCGACCAGGCGCGCATCCTCGAGGGCGAGGTGCTGCCCGACCCGGCCGCCTTTGCCCGGCGGCTGTCGAGCCTTCTCTCCTCCGGCCTGCCTGCAGCCGTTAGTTGAGCATTAACTAATACCCTCTATCCATCGGGGCGACGCTCGCTTCAACCCTTAACAAAAGGGATGAAAATGGCCCCGCTCGATGCGAGGACGCTCCCGCACGAAGTGCCGCTGACGGCGCTCACCCCGGCCGAGCGGCAGTCGCTGCGGCGTGCCTTCGCCACGCCGCGCCGGTCTGGGGGACGGGCGTGCGACCTCTTGTCCCGCTTCCTGCTGGTCGAGGTGGTGAACAGCGCGCTCCGCTCGCTCTCGCTCGACGAGCTGCTGGCGCGGCTCGTGGCGCTCGTCGTCACGACACTCGACGCCGACCGCGGCACGATCTTCCTCGACGAGCGCGACGAGGGCGAGCTCGTGTCGCGCATCGCGCAGGGAAGCGAGATCGCGGAAATCCGCATCCCCCGCACCAGCGGCATCGCCGGCGCAGTGCTTCAATCGGGCCGCGCCGAGATCGTGGACGACGCGCCGTCCGATCCGCGCTTCAATCCCACGATCGACGAGTGCACCGGCTACCGCACGCGCTCGGTCGTGTGCGTGCCGCTCCGCGATCTCGACGGCGCGACGATCGGCACGGTCGAGATACTCAACAAGCGCAAGGGCCGGTTCGACCGCGTCGATGTGGGCCTGCTGCAAGCGATCGCGGATCAGGCCGGCACCGCGCTCGAGCACGCGCGGGCTTTTGAATCGGAGCGCCGCGAGCGTCAGCGCGACCAGAGCCTGATCGAAGCGACCGAGGCGATCCTCGTCGATCTCGATGTCGACCGTCTGCTGGTGAAGATCATCGATGCGGCGTGCCGCCTTCTCGATGCCGAGCGCGCCACCTTGTTCCTTTATGACGCAGCGTCGGGCGAGCTCGTCTCGCGCACGACGGCGGGCGGCGACGTCGCGGAGATCCGTTTCGGCGCGACCCTGGGCGTCGCCGGCGCCTGCTTCGCGTCCGGCGAGACGATCGCCGTCGCCAATGCCTATCACGACCCGCGCTTCAATCAAGCGGTCGATGCCGCCACCGGCTTCCAGACCCGCAACCTGCTCGCCGTGCGGCTGACGGAGCAAACCGGCAAGCCGACCGGCGTGCTTGAAGTGCTCAACAAGCGCTTTGGCGTCTTCACGTCGGGCGACGAGCGGCGCCTGCGCCTCTTTTCCGCGCAAGCCGCGTCGGTGCTGCAGAACGCGCAGCTCTTCACCGATGTGCTGTCGCTCAAGAACTATACCGAGGGCCTGCTGCGGATGCTCTCGGACGGCGTCGTGACGCTCGACCGCGGCCTCGGCATCGTCGAGGTGAACGAGGCGGCGCGGCGGATCCTCCACGTGCCCGGCGGCGCGGTGCTGACCGGGTCGGCCGAGGCGCTTTGGGGCAAGGAGAATCCCTGGCTCATCGAATCGCTGACCTATGTGGCGACGACCGGCGGCACCGATGACCGCCCCGATGTCGAGTTCCTGGCGGCCGACGGAACCATCGCCTATCTCAACGCGACCGCGGCACCACAGCGCGACGCGGCGGGAGCGGTCGTCGGCATCACCCTCGTGCTTCAGGACATCAGCCGCCAGAAGAAGGTGCAGTCGGTCGTCACCCGCTACATGGCGCGGCAATTCGCCGAGCGCGTGCTCGAAGGGGGAAGCGAGCCGGCGCCGTCATCGAGCCATATCGCCACGGTGCTGTTCTCCGACATCCGCCGCTTCACCAGCATGGCCGAGGCGCTGACCCCGCAAGCGACGGTGGAGATGCTCAACGAATATTTCGCCGAGATGGCCGCCGTGGTACAGCAATATGGCGGCGCGCTCGACAAATATATCGGCGATGCCGTGATGGCGGTGTTCGGAGCGCCGGTGGCGGGCCCCGCCGATGCCGACAACGCGATCACCGCCGCCAACGAGATGATCCGCGCGCTGCGCCAGCTCAACCTGCGCCGGATGGGACGCGGCGCCTCGCCGATCGAAATCGGAGTCGGGATCGCGACCGGCGAGGTCGCTGCGGGCGCGCTGGGCGGCGCAAGCCGGCTCGACTACACCGTCATCGGCGATACGGTGAATCTCGCCTCGCGGCTCGAGGGCGCGAACAAGCATTACCGGACCACGATCCTGCTTTCCGGCACCACGGTCGATCATGCGCGCTTATCGCCCCGGCTGCGGCAGATCGACCTGATCCGGGTCAAGGGCAAGGCGCAGCCGACCGAGATCCTTGAAGCGCTCGACCATCATGTGCCCGAGAGCCAGGCGCAGCTCGATACCGTCCTGCCGTGGTACGCGGATGGCATCCGGTTCTATCGCGCGCGGGACTGGAGCCGTGCGCTCCTGAATTTCTCGCGCGTGCTGGAGGTCCTTCCGCATGACGGGCCGTCCTGGATCCACGCCGACCGCTGTCTCTATTACCGCGAGCACCCGCCGCGCGAAGGCTGGGACGGCGTATGGACGATGAAGTCGAAATAGGGTCGGGGGAGTTCAGCGCGGCGCGATTTCGGCGGCGTTGAGGATCGGCCCCAGCCCGCCTGCCTGCACCAGCACCGCGATCCCGCCGGTGCCGAGCGTCGCCACTTCCGACGCCGGCACCACCAGCTCGAGCGACCATCCGGGCCACGCGCCGAGCCGGCGGTAGCTGCGCACCGCGTCGTAATCCGTCGCCGTCTCTCCGGCATTCTCGCCGCGCAGCACCTGCGTCTCGTGCGGCGCGTCATAGCCGATGAGCCAGATGTCGGCCGGGCTCTTGGGCGGCGATGTCCCGCCTCCCACGTCGACCAGAAGCGCGCCGTCCGCGCGCCAGCGCAGGACCAGGTCGGGGTGCGGCGGCCACGGCTCCGACTGCGCGGTCCGGATCAGCGCGTCGATCGTGTTGGGCTCCGAGCCGATGCCCTGCGCCTCGCCGTCGACCACCATCTGCGGCGTGTAGACATAGGGCTGGTCCAAGCTCATCTGATAGCTGCGCTGACGGGCCGTCGCCCAGGGCCGGCCGAACGGGTCGATCCAGCCGATATAGTTCCAATAATCGACATGGAAGGCGAAGGTCAGGAATCCCGGCCGGTGCGACAGCTTGCCGAGAAAGGCGTCGGCCGGCGGACAGGAATTGCAGCCTTGCGAGGTGAAGAGCTCAACCACCACGGGCCGTCCCTCTTCGGCTTGCGCCGATGCGGCGAGCATGACCAACGCGGCAGGGACGAGACGGCTCAGCACGTCCATCCCGTCATCCTGACGCGGCGACGCTGCGGAGCCAAGTCACCCGCCATCACAGATGGGTGAAGGCCGTTTTCAGCCCGCCTTCATCATCCCGCGCAGCACATAGGGCAGGATTCCGCCGTGCCGGAAATATTCGAGCTCGTCGACCGTGTCGATGCGGCAAAGGAGCGGGATCGTGTCGACCTTGTCGTCCGCGCGATGGATGCGGCAGGCGAGCTCGGCCCTGGGCTTCAATCCCGAGGCGATGCCGGAAATGTCGAAGCGCTCGCTCCCGTCGAGCTTCAGGCTCTGGCGGTTCGTCCCGTCCTTGAACTGGAGCGGCAGCACGCCCATGCCGACGAGGTTCGAGCGGTGAATGCGCTCGAAGCTTTCGACGATCACCGCCTTGGCCCCCAGAAGCTTGGTGCCCTTGGCCGCCCAATCGCGCGAGGAGCCGGTGCCGTATTCCTTGCCCGCGATGATGACGAGCGGCACCCCTTCCTTCTGATAGAGCATGGCCGCGTCATAGATCGGCATCACTGCACCGTCCGGCATGTGCTTGGTCATGCCGCCTTCGACGCCCGGAACCATCTCGTTGCGGATGCGGATGTTGGCGAAGGTGCCGCGCACCATCACCTCGTGATGGCCGCGCCGCGCGCCATAGGAGTTGAACTCCGAGGGCCGCACCTGATGCTGGATCAGGTACTCGCCGGCGGGCGATTCCTTCTTGATCGAGCCGGCGGGCGAGATGTGGTCGGTGGTGATGCTGTCCCCAAGCACCGCCAGCTCGCGCGCCCCGGCGATATCCTGGAGCGGCGCCGGCTCTTTCGGCATGTTGTCGAAATAAGGCGGGTTGGCGAGATAGGTCGACCCCATGTTCCACGAGAAGGTCATGCCCGCCGAAGGCTTCACCTTCTTCCATTCTTCCGGACCTTCGAACACGTTGGCATAGCGCTTGCGGAATTTCTGCTGATCGACCGCGCTTGCGACGGTGGCCGCGATCTCCTGGTTCGAGGGCCAGATGTCGCGCAGATGGACCGGCTTGCCGTCGCCGTCCGTCGCGATGGCGTCGCGCGTGATGTCGATGTTCATCGAGCCCGCGATCGCGTAGGCGACAACGAGCGGCGGCGAGGCGAGATAATTGGCGCGCACCAGCGGATGGATGCGGCCCTCGAAATTGCGGTTTCCCGACAGCACCGCCGCCGCCACCAGGTCGCCTTCCTCGATCGCCTCGGCGATCGGATCGGGGAGCGGCCCGGAATTGCCGATGCAGGTGGTGCAGCCATAGCCCGCGAGCGCGAAGCCAAGCGCGTCGAGATCGGTCTGCAACCCGGACGCGGCGTAATAGTCCGAGACCACCTGGCTTCCGGGCGCGAGCGAGGTCTTCACCCACGGCTTCACCTTGATGCCGCGCTTCACCGCGTTGCGCGCGACGAGCCCCGCGGCCAGCATCACGCTCGGGTTCGAGGTGTTGGTACAGGACGTGATGGCGGCGATCACGACCGAACCGTCCGACAACTCGTAGTTGCTGTCCTTCACTTTGACGGCGCCTCCGGTCTTGCCGGCGGCCCGGTTCGCGGCGAGCTTCGGCAGCTCGGAGGCGAAGGATTTGGCGACGCCCGACAGCGGCACGCGGTCCTGCGGCCGGCGCGGACCGGCAAGCGACGGCTCGACGGTGCCGAGATCGAGCGACAGCGTGTCGGTGAAAACCGGATCGGGCGAATGCTCGTCATGCCACAGGCCTTGGGCCTTGGCATAGGCCTCGACCAGCTTCACCCGGTCGGGATCGCGGCCGGTGAGGGTGAGATAGCGGATCGTCTCGGCGTCGATCGGGAAAAAGCCGCAGGTGGCGCCGTATTCCGGCGCCATGTTGCCGATCGTGGCCCGGTCGGCGAGCGACAAGGCGGCGACGCCCGGCCCATAGAACTCGACGAACCGGCCGACCACCCCGTGCTTGCGCAGCATCTGCGTCACGGTGAGGACAAGGTCGGTCGCGGTGGCGCCTTCCTTGAGCGAGCCCGAAAGCCGCACGCCCACCACCTCGGGCAGCACCATCGAAATGGGCTGTCCCAGCATCGCCGCTTCGGCCTCGATGCCGCCGACGCCCCAGCCCAGCACGGAAAGCCCATTGATCATGGTCGTGTGGCTGTCGGTCCCGACCAGCGAATCGGGATAGGCAACCACCTTCCCATTCTCCGCGGTCGTCCACACCACCTGGCCCAGATATTCGAGATTGACCTGGTGGCAGATGCCGGTGCCCGGCGGCACGACGCGGAAATTGTCGAACGTGCTCTGGCCCCAGCGCAGGAATTGATAACGCTCGCCGTTGCGTTCGAACTCGATCTTGACGTTCTTGCTGAACGCGTCCTTGGTGCCGAAATTGTCGACCATCACCGAATGGTCGATGACGAGATCGACCGGCGACAGGGGATTGATGCGTTTCGGATCGCCGCCCAGCGTCTCCATCGCCTCGCGCATCGCGGCAAGATCGACGACCGCCGGCACGCCGGTCAGATCCTGCATCAGGACGCGCGCGGGCCGGAATGCGATCTCGCGCTCGGAGGTGCGGTCCTTGAGCCAGGCGCCCACCGCTTTGATGTCGTCGACCGAGACCGTGCGCCCATTTTCCAGCCGCACGAGGTTCTCGAGCAGCACTTTGAGCGAGAAGGGAAGCTTGGAGATGTCGCCGATCCCGGCCGCGGACGCCGCGGCGGTCAGGCTGAAATAGTCATATTTCTTACCGCCGACCTCGAGTGTGCGTCTGCTCTTTAACGAATCATGACCGGTGACGGACATGGGCGAGGTCTCCCTTGGCTTGGGGGTGCGGGCGAATCATACCGCTAATTTGCTGCTAGCCCGTCCAACGGGGCAGATCAAGCGTATATAGCAGCGTGGATCGGCGCTTGAGTCGGGGGCGCCATTTTTGCAGAATTGGTGCTGGGGTGGGGCGTTTCCCGAGCTGACTTTACCGTCGAGCGGTGCATGAGACGATTCCTGTACGCCATGATTCTGTGCCTTTTGTTAACGCCGGCGGTGGCGGGCGCGCAGGAATACGTCGTCATCGACTCTTCGGTCGCGGCGCTCGCCAACGGGACCAAGCTCGAGGCCAATGCGACGCTCGACATCCCCGCCAAGGGCCGGGTGGTGCTTCTCGCGTCGACCGGCCAGGTTCAGGCGGTCGAGGGGCCCTACCAGGGTCCGCCCCCGGCGGCTTCCGGCGCCTCCGGCGCAGGTGCGGGGGGCATGATCAATGTCGTCGCGGCGCTTGCGACCGAAGGGTCCGCGCGTCACGAGCTCGGCGTCGCCCGTGCCATCGACTGGCGCGCCGACGCGATCAAGACCCCGCGCGACGCGCTTGCCGTCGACGCGAGCGACGGCGGCGACATTTGCGTGTTCGATCCCGCCAACGCGGACGTGATCCACGACCCATCGAACGCCGGCACCATGACGGTGCAGTCGATGAGCAACGGCGCCCAGGCGACCCTTACCTGGGACAAGGGCACGCTTCATCAGCCGTGGCCGTCCGCGCTCTCGATGAACGACGGGGACATGTTCTCCTTCGAGCAGAAAGGCGGCGACCAGGCGGCCATGGCGACCATCCACGTCCTGAAAGCCACGCCTGCCGCAAGCGATGTCGAGCGCGCGGTGCAAATGGCCCAGGCCGGCTGCCAGGATCAGGCAAAGCGCCTCCTCGCCGTGGTGGCCCAATCCGCGAAGTAACGCCGACCATCTCTGTCGTCGTCCCCGCGCAAGCGGGGACCCAGAGCCAGCGACGCCCAGTTGCGTGGGCCCCCGCTTTCGCGGGGGCGACGAAGATGTTTCAGTCTGAATGCTACGCCTAAGGACGCCTTCCGCAAGCGACGTCGAGCGCCTCCTCGCCGTGGTGGCCCAATCCGCGAAGTAACGGGCGTGGAGGCGCAGCCGGCTCTTGATGAGGCTGATCCACTGGACTACATTCCGAAATGGTGGTGACCGAACCGCTCACCGTTTGTTGAGACGCCGGAGTTCCTGTCGGCAACGCGGAAGCTAATGACCGAGACGGAACGATCGGTGTTGGTGGACTATTTGGCCCACAATCCCACGGTTGGCGATTTGATCCCGGGAACCGGAGGCGTGCGCAAATTACGATGGGCCCTCACCGGACGCGGCAAGCGGGGAGGCGCGCGCGTGATCTACTTCTTCCACAGTGCGGATTTACCGCTGTTCGCGCTATCGGCCTTCGCGAAAAATGAACGGGCGGATTTGAGTCAGAAGGACCGGAACGATTTCCGCCAAATGACGAAGATCTTGGCGGAGACCTATGGAAGGGCGAGGACATGGGTAAGGTAGCCGACAGTATCCGTCGCGGTCTCGAGGAAGCCGTTGGATATGCCCGCGGCGAAGCGAGGGAAGGGGACTATCGCGTCCATGTGCCGGCGCACATCGACGTGCGGGCAATTCGTACGAAGCTTCATATGACCCAGGCGGAATTTGCCGCGCGGTTTGGCTTCAGCGTCAACACGCTGCGGCACTGGGAGCAGGGCAAGCGCCAACCAGAAGGGCCGACGCGCGCCTATCTGCTCGTCATCGCTCACGCGCCGAAGGCAGTACAAAAGGCATTGCACGCGGCATGAGATTATGGCCCGAGCAGATTTCCTTTGTGCCGCGGCTCAATTGTCGTCGCGCACCACGAACATGTCGTCGCCATTGAAGTACCAGCGCGGCTTCTGGTTGTAGCCCTTCGCGATCGCGGCGGCGAGCTTCGGCACCTCGGCCTTGGTGTATTCGCCAAGCTCGAAGATGGTGACCTTGCCGTCGTGGTTGCCGGCGTCCTGCTGATCTGCGCCGCCCGCCAGCCCTTTGAGCAGCGTCTCGGTGAACACGCCGTGCCCGTCGACGCCGTCGAGCGCTTCCTGCTCGCTCGACGATCCCGCCAGGATGAAGCGCCCGGTTTCGTGGCTGATCTGCTTGCCGACGGTCTGGTCTTGCGAATCGCGCTGGATGCTGTCCTGCACCGCGAACGCGCCGCTATAGCACGTGTCGAGCACGACGATGGCCCGCGCGGTCGGGAATTTTGCGAGCCGCGCGGCAAGGTCGTCATAGGTGAGCGCGTGGGCGCGGATCGACGCGTCCTTGGCGTCGGGCACGTCCGCCGGGACGTAGTAATATTTGCCGTCGAGCGCCACGCCGTGCCCCGCAAGGAACACGAAGACGAGATCGTCGGGCTTGGTGCGGCCCGCGAGATCGGCGAACGCCTTGTCGATATTGGCGAGCGAGGCGTCGGCATCGGTCAGCACGATGGCGTCGACATCGGAATAGACGTCGTGCTTGCCGTCGCCGCGCATCACGTCGGCGACGCCCTTGGCATCGGCGCTCGCATTGGCGAGCGGCGGAATGTCGCGGCCCGTATATTTGTCGATCCCCACCGCGAGAAGCCGCATCACCGGCTTGGTGTTGACGGTGACATCGTATTTGAGCGCGAGAAGCGGCCGGTCCTTGAACCCGGTCTCGATCTGCTTTGCCCCGTTGAACGCCGACAGCATGATGATGTTGGCGCCGGGTTCGAGCGGCACCACGCGCTCTTCGTTGTGGACATTGCCGTTGATGCTCCGGGTCCCGCCGGGGGCTGCGAGCGTCGCGCCCTTGTCGCGCACGACGATGGGACCGATGCCGCCGCCGCGATCGGCGACATCGAAATGCAACGTCACTTCGGGGGCCGATGTGTCGACGAGCTGCACCTTGCCGACGCCGCGCACCTGCTCCGCCGGCGCGACCGGCTGGCATGCCGATCCCAGGCAATATTCCGTGAGGCGCAGATCGGGCGGCAGCCCCTTGCCCAGCACGTCGCGGACGTCGCCGATCTTCTGCAATTGCTGGGCGATCTCGTCCTCGCTCTTGCCTTGGAACTTCTTCACCACCAGATCGCGGCGGAAGAAGAGGGCATAGAGCTGCTCGACCCGAATAAAGGCCGCGCCTTTGGGCCGGCCTTGGTCGAGTAGGTTCAGGTGATAACCGATGAGCTGCTCGCCGCCATCGCCGTGATCGAAGAAGCCTTCGGGCGTCCAGGCGACCCAGTGCTTGCCGTCGGGCTCGGCGAAGAGGCTCATGATCTCGACGCCGTCGGCGACGCGATACCAACGGATGGTGCCGTCGCCCAGTCCCGCGACGGCGAGCCGTCCATCGGCCGAGATATCGACGACCCAGACCGGTGCCGGCACCGCCGTCTTCCACGACAGCTCGCCCGCCTTATAGGCGCGGAGGAAATAATCGGTGCCGAGCATCGCGGTGTCGCCGGCCACGGCGCCGCTGCGCGACCGCTCATTGGGGTCGAGCGCCAGGATGCGGCCATTGAGCTTGGGCTTGTCGCCGTTTCGCCAGTCGGTGAGCGCGGTGCCCGCGGCGCTCGTCACGGCCGCCTTCATATTGTCTTGCGGTTTGGGATCGAGTGCCAAGGTC
>DATJLY010000464.1:0-4612 GCA_035509095.1 Allostellaceae bacterium
GACGGGCACAGGATCGCCGTCGGGATCGCGCGACACGGTCTGGAGATATTGTCGTCCGATCCGACGCACCTCGAGGGTAAGCCCGCGCCGACGCAGCGCGTGATCCTGGGTATCGTAATAGGTCGTGGTCGCACGCGACCGCCGCGCCCGCGGATGTCCCGCCATCGCCAACAGCGCCGCGCGGGCCGGCGCCAGATCGGCGGCGGCGAGGGTCAATCGCAGATGAGGGTCCATGGCTATGGCGCGAGCCTAGCCGAACCGGGGTCGCCACCCAAGCCACCCTCTTTTAGGGAAGCGGCCCCGCCCCTAGCCCGCGGGCGGCAGAGGCGGCGTCCCTTCGGGCAAGGGCATGCGGGCCGTATTGAGGATCATGGCGAGCGTCGTGTAGTAGCCCACGAAATTCACCAGCTCGACGATGCCGCCGCGGTCGAAATGCCGCGACGCCGCCTCATAGGCCGCGTCGCCGACCCGTGCCGTGCGCAGCAGCTCCAACGTCATCTCATAAGCCGCCTGCTCCTGCGCCGAAAGGCCGGCGGGCCGCGCGCCGCGCGCGAGCGCGTCGATCTGCGCCGCCGTCACGCCCAGCTTCGCCGCGCTGGCGCGATGGATTGCGAACATGAATTCGACCGACCAATGACGCGCGACGGTGAAGATCACGATCTCCTTGAGCTTCGGCGGCAGCACGCCTTCGAACCGGATGAAATCGCCGAGATGCCGCATGCGGTCGGCCAGCGCGGGGCTGTAGATGAGCGGCACATAAGGGCCATGCACCGATCCGCGTGGACCCCGCGTCAGCTCGTCGGCGAGCCGCTTTTGCGCGGCGTCGTATTGTTCCGGCTTCAGTTCGGGAAACCGCGGCTCGCTCATCGGTTGATCCTTTCCTTGGTTGGTTAACTCCTAGCACGCCCGAACAGGCTTCGCGACTCGCCGCCCCGCGGCGCCTTCGACTCGGATGAAGCGCGCCGATGCCGACGCACGAATCCGCATCGCATGGCTGGTTTGCGCGCAAATAACCTGCGTTTTCGGGACTGTCACATCACTGCCGCGCGGCCGGAACAATTCTGCCATTGGCGCGTGTTAGGCACGCCCCATGCAGAACGAGACCGCGGAATAAAGATGTCGCTGCCGGGTCAGATCGCCCGTTACCGCTCCATCTTCCTGTCCGATGTGCATTTGGGGACCCGCGGCTGCAAGGCGGTGTTCCTTCTCGATTTCCTGCGCTGGACCGAATCGGAGTATCTCTACCTGGTCGGCGACATGGTCGATGGCTGGCGCCTGCGGAAATCGTGGTACTGGCCCCAGGCCCACAACGACGTCGTGCAGAAGCTGCTTCGCAAGGCGCGCAAGGGCACCAGGGTCATCTACGTGCCGGGGAACCACGACGAATGGCTGCGCCCCTATTGCGAAAGCCAGATGGGCGGCGTGTGGCTTCAGAAGGAAGCGCTGCACATGACCGCGGACGGCCGCATGCTGCTCGTCATCCATGGCGACGATTTCGACGGCGTCGTGCGCTATGCGCGCTGGCTCGCGTTGCTGGGCGACTGGGCCTACGACACCGCGATCGTGATCAACCACTGGTTCAACCTGGTCCGCCGGCGCCTCGGCTATCCCTATTGGTCGCTGTCGGCCTATCTCAAGTTCAAGGTCAAGAACGCGGTTCAGTTCATCTGCGAGTACGCGAGCGCGGTCTCGGCCGAGGCCAAGCGCCGCAACGTCGCCGGCGTCGTGTGCGGCCATATCCACCACGCCGAAATGCGCGACATCGACGGCGTGCTTTATTGCAATGACGGCGACTGGGTCGAGAGCTGCACCGCGCTCGTCGAGCATTTCGACGGTCGGCTCGAGATCCTCAACTGGATGGAGGCGCGGGCGCTCGACCCGATGCTGGCCGAACTGCCGATCGACGCCGAGCTCGAAGAGGCGGAAGCCGGTTGAGGATCGCCCTCGCCACCGACGCCTGGCAACCCCAGGTGAACGGCGTCGTGCGCACGCTCAACGAGCTGACAAAAGAGCTCGCCGCACAAGGCCACACGATGACGGCGCTTCATCCGGGCCTGTTCACGACGCTGCCTTGCCCCGGCTATTCCGAGATCCGCCTCGCCATTGCCACTCATCGCATCGGCGCGATGATCGAAGCGATCCGGCCGGATGCGATCCACATCGCGACCGAAGGGCCGATCGGCCACGCCGCGCGGCGCTGGTGCCTGAAACATGGGCTGGGCTTCACCACCGCCTATCACACCCGCTTTCCGGAATATCTGGCCGAGCGGCACGTGGTGCCGCGGTGTCTCACCTATGCGCTGCTGCGCCGCTTCCACGCGCCCTCTTACGGCGTGTTCGTGGCGACGCCGTCGATCGCCGCGGCGCTCGGCGAGCGCGGCTTCGTCAATCTGCGTCCGTGGTCGCGCGGGGTCGATCACCGGCTCTTCGATCCCGCGCGGCGGCGCGACGATCTGGGTTTTGCGCGCCCGATCTTCCTCTCCGCGGGCCGGGTCGCGCCCGAGAAGAACCTCGCGGCCTTCCTCGGGCTTGATCTGCCGGGCTCGAAGGTCGTGGTTGGCGACGGGCCGGCGCTCGGCGATTTGAAGCGGCGCTATCCGGACGCGCATTTCCTCGGACGGCGCGTCAATGGCGAGCTCGCCATGCTTTACGCGTCGGCCGACGTCTTCGTGTTCCCGAGCCGCACCGACACGTTCGGGCTCGTCATGATCGAGGCGCTTGCCTCGGGCCTGCCGGTCGCGGCCTTTCCGGTGCCGGGCCCGAACGACGTGATCGGATCGACCGGCGCCGGCGTGCTCGCCGCGGATTTGCGCAAGGCGGCACTCGCCGCGCTCCACATCCCCCGCGCGCATTGCCGCGAGATCGCGATGGGGTTCGACTGGAGGCACTGCGCGCGCCAGTTCCTCGACAATCTCTGCATCCTCAGCGCAGCAGCGCGATCGGCCTAGCCGCCACCGATGCCTCGAAGGGCAGCGTGCCCGCGAGATCGCCGTCAAGCTGTACCGTCTCGCCGGCGGGTCCCGCGATGCGCACCTCGTGCGCCGGCACGACGCGCACATCGGCAAGCGCGCCCAGACGGCCTGCCGCGAGCGCGACGGCATAGCGCACGACATCGACGCGGCCGCCGCTTTTGAACAGCACGACCTGAAGCACCGGCTGAGCCAGATCGGCCGCCGACGCGACCACGAACCGGCCGCCATAGAAATGGCCCTTGGCGATGATCGCGCCCGCAGCGGTCGCGGCGACGCCGTCTATTTCGAGCGCGTAGCCGCCGTTGCGATGGCGCGCCATCGCCACAAGCGCGCTTGCGACATAGGCGCCCTTGCCGATCCGGCGCTTCAGACGGAGATCGACGCCTTCGACCACGCGCGCGTCGAAGCCGATGCCCGCCATCATCAGGAAGAGCCGCCCGTTGGCGCGG
Organism: Allostellaceae bacterium; assembly: GCA_035509095.1. GTDB lineage: Bacteria > Pseudomonadota > Alphaproteobacteria > ATCC43930 > CGMCC-115725 > DATJLY01. The sequence goes on from DATJLY010000464.1 coordinate 3,422, forward strand.
CCGGGATAGACCGCGCAAGGCGTGCCGAACGCGATCGCATCGGCGATGGCGGCCGGGTCGGAGGAGAGGCCAAGCTCGGCCGCCAGCACGTTGGCGGTGCCGAGCGGCACGATGCCAAGCGGCAGGCCGCGATCGGCGAGCCCGTTCGCGACCTCGTTGATCGTGCCGTCGCCGCCCGCCGCCACCACCGCGTCGTGCGCGCCGGCATCGACATGCCGCGCAAATGCTTCGGCATCGCCCTTGGCGCGCGTCTCGCTGAGCGTCACCTCGCAGCCCAGCGCCTCGAGCCGGGCCAGCACACGGTCAAGCCGCCGGCGCCGGCGCCAGCCGGCGGTCGGATTGTAGATGACGACGAGGCGGCGGGCGTTGCGGACGGGCATCGACGATCTGCGGGCGATATGTACACTGTGTCCGCCCCACGCTTACAGCGCCGGCACGAGTCGCACGGAGAGGAAATCGTGGCGAGCGGAGGCGTCAGCCGTTCAGCCGGTCCGGGCGCCGATCCATTCCCATAGCTCGTTGCGCCCCCAACCGGACCATTGACCGAGGGAAAACACGATCGCTTGCGCGCCCAGTTTGCCGTCTGCGATGCCGATCTTCGTCGCGACATCGGTCGCCGATTGATCGTCGTGTCTGACGAACCACGTGGCAGGCGGCAGTTCGAAGTGCCGCGCTCCGGGATAGGCCGCCCTTATGGCCTCCCCCAATTTCACGATCTGCGTATGACCGACGACGACGAAAATCGTCGCCGCCTGTTGTTGCCTTTGCCGGTTGATTTGCTCGACCAGCTCCAGGGCCGCGCCATGCTCGGGGTCGACGGCAAGGATCTCGCGGCAGCTTTGCTCCGCTTCGGCAAGCTTGCCCGCCTCATGCTGCTCCAAGGCCCAATGAAGCACCATGGGCAGGCTCAAGGGCTCGAGCTTGCCGCGAAGGTTGCGCCCATCCTTCGTGCTGACGAGATGGCATTCGACCCGGCGCTCGATGCCTCCCAGATCAAACTTGTAGGAGAAATCCCCGGTTTGAAAATCATAGTTCGTGAAGCCGTTCTGAATCGCCCATCGCATGCGGTACATATGCATCGCGAACCCGGGCCCCGGCTGTTTCACGGCGAGGTCGCGCCCGGTGAGCTGACACACCACCGATCGCTGATGCGTGTCCAGCACCGCCGCCGTCGCCCCGATCGGGGTGACG
>DATJLY010000465.1:0-16446 GCA_035509095.1 Allostellaceae bacterium
GCTCCTTGGCGAAATAGAGCGGCACCACCGGGATGGCCTCGCGCTCGATATATTCCCAGATATCGAGCTCGGTCCAATTGGAGAGCGGGAACACGCGCACGCTCTCGCCGCGCGCGACCCGGCCGTTATAAATGTTCCACAGCTCCGGCCGCTGATTCTTGGGGTCCCAGCGGTGCTGGGCGCTGCGCACCGAGAAGATGCGCTCCTTGGCGCGGCTCTTCTCCTCGTCGCGCCGCGCACCGCCCAAAGCCGCGTCGAACCCCCCTTTGTCGAGCGCCTGTTTCAACGCGACCGTCTTCATGATGTCGGTATAGACGGCCGAGCCATGCGTGAAGGGCGTCACCCCTTGCGCGATCCCGTCCTGGTTGGTGTGGACGATGAGCTCGAAGCCCTTGTCCTTGGCGGTCTGGTCGCGGAACGCGATCATCTCGCGGAACTTCCACGTCGTGTCGATATGGAGCACCGGGAACGGCATCCGCGCAGGCCGGAACGCCTTCAGCGCGAGATGGAGCATCACCGACGAGTCCTTGCCGATCGAATACATCATCACCGGGTTGCGGAACTGCGCCGCGACCTCGCGAATGATGTGAATGCTTTCGGCTTCGAGGCGGTCGAGATGGGTTAGGCTGGACGATGCGGACATCAAAATGTTCGGCGATGCGGCGGGATCGGTTCGGGGAGGGCGAGACTATAATCCGCGCGCCCGTCGGGTAGAAGAACGATTGTTGCACACCCATATCTCGTGAATTCTTAACCAACTTGCCTCGGGGCGGCCCGCTTGACGCAAGCGCGACGGGGTACAAAATTACCCGGGTTAAGAGAACCCGAAGGATGCCGTAACCTTGTACAAAGAGACGACCCGATCCATCACGGTTACGGTCAAGCCCGATTTTCTCGAGGACCAGTCCTCGCCGGACGAGCACCGTTATGTCTGGGCCTATCATGTCCGGATCGAGAATGGCGGCTCCGAGACGGTCCAGCTTCGCCGCCGGCATTGGCGCATCACCGACGGGCTGGGCCAGGTGCACGAGGTGCGCGGGCCGGGCGTCGTGGGCGAGCAACCGGTGCTCGGGCCCGGTGAATCCTTCGAATATACGAGCGGCACCCCGCTAAAGACGCCGTCGGGCATCATGGTCGGCAGCTACGAAATGGAGACGCGCGACGGCGGCCTCTTTTCCGTCGCCATCCCGGCCTTCTCGCTCGATAGCCCGCACCAGAAGGTGCAGCTCAACTGACCGACCGACGAATAGTGATGGAAGGATGATCATGGCTTCGCCGCCCGCCGATGTCCGCGCGATCCGCGCCAAAGCCGCCCGCGCACCGCGCCCGTCACGCGAGGAAGCGGAAGCCGCAGTCAGGCTGCTGCTGCAATATGCGGGCGATGATCCCGAGCGCGAAGGTCTGCGCGGGACGCCGGCGCGGGTCGTGCGCTCCTATGACGAATTCTTCGCGGGCTATGGCGAGGACCCGGTCGTGCTGTTGGCGCGCACCTTCGAGGAGACCGACGGCTACGACGAGATGGTCGTGCTGAAGGACATCCGGTTCGAGAGCCATTGCGAGCACCATATCGCGCCGATCATCGGCAAGGCGCATGTGGCTTATCTTCCCGGGACGCGCGTCGTCGGCATCTCGAAGCTCGCGCGGCTCGTCGAGGTCTATGCCAAGCGGCTGCAGATCCAGGAGAAGATGACGGCGCAGATCGCCAACACGTTGGACGAGGTGCTGCGCCCCAAGGGCGTCGCCGTGGTGATCGAAGCGGCGCATCAATGCATGACGACGCGCGGCGTGCACAAGCCGGGCGTCGCCATGGTCACCTCGCGCATGCTGGGCGCGTTCCGCACCGATCAATCGACCCGGCGCGAATTCCTGGCCATTATCGGCGCCTCCGGCGGGGGCGCCCCGCACAACGTCTGAATCGATCCTCTCCGCCCGCCTGCGGGGGGAGAGGGTGCGAGCGTCAGCAAGCGGGTGAGGTGGGCGCTTCCGTCGGCACGGATTGCCCAAGCTCGTTCACACCTTACCCTCCCATTGCTTTGCAATGGGCCCCACCCTCTCCCCACTTTCGTGCGGGGAGGGACGTTATCTTACGAGAAAGAGGCCGAAATTGTTGCGGATCTCGGTCTCCATCTGACGGTCGAACGCGACCATCGCCGCTTGCGTCATGTTGTACCAGGTCCGGTCGCGCTCGTCGGGCGTGATGCCCTGGAGCGTGCTTTGCGAGCGCTCCGTCTTGACATTGGCGGTCCGCGCCAAAAGCCCGTGGGCGTCATAGACCTGGACCGTCGCCTCGATCGAAAGGTCATAGCGCTCGGACGGCTGGGTCGTGAACGCGCCTTGCAACCCTTGCCGGACCGGCAATTCGACCTCGACGACGCGGGCGTTGAGGATTTGCATCACCACGCGGCCGCCGGTGCCGACCGGCCGCAGACGGTCATGCGCCCAGTTCTCGAGCGCGTGCAGCGGCGTCACCGGGAACAGATGCTCGACATCGGGCTCGTGATACGGCATCCGATAAATGTCCTGCACCTCGAGCCGCCCAACATCGATCTGCAGCGGCGGCTCGGCCGTGAAGCGCAGGTCCGGGAATTCGAGGTGCGGCGGAGGCGCCTCGCAACCGGCAAGGAGCGCCGAGGAGACCAACGCGATCGAGAAAAAGCGCGCCAGAATGGGCATGTGCATCGTTCCGTTCCGATCCCTGCGAGGTCAGCGTTGTGCGAGCGCCGCGATGTCGGCCTCGGCAAACTCATAGCGCGCGCTGCAGAACTCGCACGTCACCACGACGCGCCCATCGACCTTCATGTCGGAGAGATCGTCGGAGCCCAACGCCTTCAGCATCCCTTCGACCCGCTCGCGCGAGCACCGGCATTGCGCGCTCAGCGGGCGCTTGGCATAGGCCCTCACCCCTTCCTGATGGAACAGGCGATAGAGCAGCGCCTCGGGCAGGAGATGCGGATCGAGCAATTCCTGCGACGTCGACGAGCTCATCAGGATCACGGCGCGGCGCCAGCCTTCGTCTTCTTCGTCCCGCGTCGACGGGTCCTCGGCCGGCAGACGCTCGAGCATGAGGCTGCCGGCACGCCACCGCGCGACGCCGCCTTGGTCCATGACGCGACCGACCGCGACCTTGATCCCCGCTTCCACCTGCTCGCTTTGCCGGAAATAATGGTGGATGCAGTCGACGAGCGACGCCCCCTGCAGCTCGACGATGCCCTGATAGCGCTCGGTATGCTCGCCCTGATCGACCGTGAGGGCGAGGTATCCCGCGCCCAGAAGCCGCGGCACCGAGCGCTCGAGGCTGACACCATCGCGTTCGGCCGCGGCGACAGCGAACTTGAAACGCCCCGCATCGACCTGGGCATAGCCTCGGACCGCGCCCGCCGTCGTCACGTCGGCGACCATCATGCGGACCGGCCCGTCGCCCTTGGTCTGGAGCGTGAATACGCCGTCGTATTTGAGCGCGCGCGCGAGCCCGACGCAGAGCGCGATCGCTTCGCCCAAAAGCGCCGCCACCGGTTCGGGATAGGCGTGCTGCGTCAGGATGCGGTCGAGGAGCGGCCCCATCCGCACGAGCTGTCCTCTGAGCCGCGACGGATCGATCTGGAACGGCTGGACGAGATCGTCGGTGAGCGCGAAGACCATCTCAGCCAAGGCACCAACCGAGAATGGCCTTTTGCGCGTGCAGGCGGTTTTCCGCTTCGTCCCAGACCGCCGATTGCGGGCCGTCGATCACGCCGGCGCTCACCTCCATGCCGCGCTTGGCCGGAAGACAGTGCAGGAAGATCGCGTGCTTCTTCGCGGCCGCCATCAGCGTCTCGTCGACCCGGTACGGTTCGAGCAGCCTGATCCGCTCCTCGGGATGCTCGGACCCCATCGAGACCCACGTGTCGGTCACGACGCAGTCGGCATCCGCCACGGCCTCGCGCGGGTCCTCGGAGACGAGGACGCGCCCGCCTTCGGCCTTGGCCCAAGCCAGCAGCTCGGCCCGCGGCCTGAGCGAGGCGGGGCACGCGAGCCGCAGGGAAAAGCCGAAGCGCACCGCGGCATGGATCCAGCTTGCCGCGACATTGTTGCCGTCCCCGCACCAGGCGACGGTCGTGCCGGCCGCCGGCCCTAGCCGTTCCTCGAGCGTCATGACATCGGCCATGATCTGGCACGGATGCGTCAGCTCGGTGAGGCCGTTGATGACCGGCACGCTCGCGTGCTGAGCCAGTTCCTCGAGCTTCTGCGCGCTGCCGGTGCGGATCATCACCGCGTCGACATAGCGCGAAAGCACCCGCGCCGTGTCGGCCATGGTCTCCCCGCGCGAGAGCTGGCTTTCGGCGGACGACAGCACGATGCAGTCGCCGCCGGCTTGCTTCATCGCCACCTCGAACGAGAGCCGCGTGCGGGTCGAGGGCCGCTCGAAGATCAGAGCCAGCATTTTTCCGGCGAGATTGGGCGGCGGCACCGTGCCCCGCTTCAGCCCCGCGCCCCAATCGAGGAGGAGCCTCAATGTCTGCCCGTCGAGCCGGTCGAGATCGAGGAAATGGCGCGGCGCGGCCATGGTCACGCTGTCCATTGCCGTGCCACGCGTTCGATGATGTCACAGGCTTCGGCGACGTGGCGCTCGTCGATGATGAGCGGCGGCAACAGGCGGATCACGTTCTCGCCCGCCGCCACGACCAAAAGCCCTTGAGCCCTGAGGCGCTCGACCATCTCGCCGTTGCTCGCAACGCAGCGCAGCCCCACCAGCAGGCCCTTGCCCCGCACCTCCGAGAACAGTTTCGGGTGCGCAGCCTGGATCGCGGCGAGCCGGCGGTGGAGATCGCGCGCCACGCGCTCGACACCTTCGAAAAATCCGGGCGCCAGCATCACGTCGAGGACGGCGTTGGTCGCGGCCATGGCGAGCGGGTTGCCGCCGAAGGTCGAGCCATGGGTTCCGGGGACCATGCCCTGAGCGGCGCGCTCGGTCGCCAGCACCGCGCCCACGGGGAAGCCGCCGCCGAGACCCTTGGCGAGACCCATCACGTCGGGCGTCACGCGCGTCCATTGATGCGCAAAGAGGCGTCCGGTGCGGCCCATGCCGGTCTGCACCTCGTCCAGCACGAAGAGGATGCCGAACTCGTCGCAGACCGCGCGCAGGCCTTCGAGATATTCGATGCTGCCGGTGGTGAGCCCGCCTTCGCCCTGTACCGGCTCGACCACGATGCCCGCGGTCTCGGGACCGATCGCGGCGCGCATCTCGTTCAGATTGCCGTAGGCGACGTGATCGAAGCCCTGCGCCGGCGGACCGAACCCGTCGAGATATTTCTGGTTCCCCGCCGCGGCCAAAGTCGCAAGCGTGCGCCCATGGAAGGAGCCGGTGCAGCAGATGAGCCGCACCTTCTCGGGATGGCCGGTCGCGGCGTGATAGTGACGCGCGACCTTGATCGCGCCTTCCATCGCCTCAGCGCCAGAATTGCAGAAAAAGGCGGTGTCGGCAAAGCTCGCAGCGGTGAGACGCTCGGCCGCGCGGGTCTGGCCGGCGATCTGGTAGAGGTTGGAGCTGTGCCACAGTTTTTGCGCCTGCGCCGTCAACGCGGCGACAAGATGCGGGTGCGCATGGCCAAGGCACGTGACGGCGACACCGCTCGAGAAATCCAGGAACTTGCGTCCGTCGGTCGCGAAGAGATAGGGGCCGTCGCCCCGCTCGAACGTCACATCGGCCCGAGCGTAGGTCGGCAATATGGGGGAAATCACGGTGGGAGGCGCTCCTGCGCGAAAGGGAAGGGAGGGGTCGGTGGACTCGCGGCCTATCGTCGTCGCTGACGCGGCGAAACAGGCCCCTCCTTGCGGCCCCGGCCGGGCCGACCCTCGATGCGCATCATGGCAAACGCTCCCTTTCCGCCCTTGGGCGGATGAAGCGCCAAAGTATGCGGACCGGACGCTAGAGTGTCAACGGCAGGCTCATGACAGCCGTAGCGGGCTCAGACCGGCCGCTTCCCGGAATGGGACGAGACGACCGAGACGCGGTAGCCATCCGGCCCGGCGACATGGAAGCTGTCATGGATGTTGCCGCGACGGATCGCCGAGGGCTTGAACCCCTTGTTCGCATAGGCGCGATGCGCGGCGTCGACATCGTCCACCATCAGGTCGAAAGGTGCCTCGGTCCCCGCCTTCGGGCGCCGCGCGGCCTTGGTGACGACGAGGTGCGTGCCGCCGCGCAGCTCCAGCACCGCGAAATCATCATCATGGGCAATCGGCCGAAGACCCGCCGCCTCGAGCCACTCGGCGGTGGCCGGGACGTCGCTCGCGCGCAGAAACACATGGCCGATGGCCACGGGCGGGCGTTTGTCGGCGGTGCGCGGCATGGGTTAAGTATGCGCGCGGAAGCAAGCTGGGACAAGGAGGCAGGATCGTGGAATTCCGGACGTTGGGCCCGGGCGGACCGTCGGTGTCGCTGTTGGGGCTCGGCTGCAACCAGTTCGGCGGCCGGTGCGATTTCGCGGCGACGCGCGCGGTGGTGGAAAAGGCGCTCGATCTTGGCGTCACGTTCTTCGATACGGCCGACACTTACGGCAACCGCGGCACATCCGAGGAGTATCTCGGCCGCATCCTCGGTCCCCACCGCAGGGAGATCGTGCTCGCCACCAAATTCGGCATGGCGATGGACGACCGCGGCAAGCTCCAGGGCGGCTCGCGCCGCTATGTGATGTCGGCCGTCGAAGCGAGCCTCAAGCGGCTCGGCACCGATCATATCGACCTTTATCAGCTGCACCGTCCCGATCCGGCGACGCCGATCGCCGAGACGCTGGGCGCGCTCAACGATCTCGTCCGGCAAGGCAAGGTGCGCTGGATCGGCTGCTCGGCCTTTTCCGGTGCGCAGCTCGACGAGGCGGCGGCGGCGGCCGCGCGCGACACGCTGGCGCCCTTCATCTCGTGCCAGAACGAATACAGCCTGCTGATGCGCGGGATCGAGCAGGATTTGGCGCCGGCGATGGCGGCGCATGGGGTCGGGTTCCTGCCCTATCTGCCGCTTGCCGGCGGGATGCTGACCGGCAAGTACCGGCAGGACGCGCCGATGCCGGCCGATGGACGGCTTGCGAGCCAGCGCTGGATCGCCGACCGCGTTCTGACGGCCAAGAATTGGCGCCTCGTCGCGGCGCTGACCCGGTTCGCCGAGGCGCGCGGCAAAAGCCTGCTGGAGCTGGCGATGGGCTTCCTGGCGGCCCGGCCGTTCGTCACCAGCATCATCGCCGGCGCGACCAGGCCCGAGCAGGTCGAGGCCAATCTCCGCGCGCTTTCCTGGCGGCCCTCCGAAACGGACATGGCCGAGCTCGACCGCCCGCCCTTCACGCCTTGAGCTTGTAGCCCGACGCGATCATCAGATGGCACGCGCCCAGCAGCGCGAGGTCGAGCACGGTCATGACCGCGATCCCGACGGCGATCGAGCCGTCGGCGTGGCCGATGAAGGACGCGCGGAATCCGTCGATCATGTAGAAGAACGGGTTCCAGAACGCGACGAAGTGCCAAGCCGGCGGCAGCCGGTCGATCGAATAGAAAGTGCCGGAGAGGAACGAGAGCGGCGTCACGATGAAGTTGGTGACGGCGGCGATATGGTCGAACTTGTCGGCCCAGATCGCGCCCATGATGCCGAGCACCGACAAGAGAAGGGATGCCGTCACCGCGTGGAACAGCATGAGCGCGGGCGCCACGACATGGATCGGCACCGCGAGCGCCATCGCGCCCGCGACCACCACGCCCACGACGAGACCGCGGGTCACGCCCCCCAGCGCCAGACCCAGCGTCAGCTCCAACGGGCTCATCGGCGGCATCAGCAGGTCGACGATATTGCCCTGGAACTTGGCGATCATCAGCGACGATGTCGTGTTGGCAAAGGCGTTCTGCACCATCGCCATCATGATGAGGCCGGGCGCCAGAAACTCGAGGAACGGCACGCCGGCGACGATGCGCTGCTGACCGCCCAGGGCCATGAGGAAGATCGCCAGGAACAGCAATGTCGTCACCACCGGCGCCGCGATGGTTTGCATCCCGACCTTGAGGAAGCGGTGCACCTCGCGCACGTAAAGCGTCCACAGGCCAAGCCAGTTGACCGGCCCGAACTGCCGCACGTGGGGCGCCAAGATTTTGAAGGAAGTCCGTTCGCCGTCCATCGCGGTCGACCTTAGCTAGCTCTTTCGAGCCGGCACAAGCGCCCTTGACGTGACGGGGCCGCGCATGTCTCCCTCGTCCGACGCATGGCAGATCCATCCTCGGGACCAAGCGCGGAGACGCTTCTCAAGGCCGCGCTCGACTATCTCGCGCACTATGCAAGCTCGGGCGAAAATCTGCGCCGCGTGTTGCTGCGCCGTGCCGAAAAACAGGGCGCCGCGCCGGCCGAGGCCGGCCCGGTCATCGCCACGATCATCGAGCGCTGCCGCAGCTCGGGCCTCGTCAACGACGCCGCCTATGCAAGCCAGCAGGCGGAAAGCCTTGCCCGGCGCGGTCATTCGCGCCACGCGATCCGCTTCCGGCTGATGCAAAAGGGCGTCGATCCGGCGGTGACGGAAGAGGCACTCGCACGGGCGTCGGGCGACGGCGCAGGCGAGCTTGCCGCGGCCTGCGCGCTGGTGCGGCGGCGCCGGCTCGGACCCTTGCGGCCGGCACCATCTCGCGCGGAGCTGCGCGACCGCGATCTGGGAATCCTTGCCCGCGCGGGTTTCGGCCTCGATCTTGCCAAGCGCGTTCTGGCGGCGCCCGACGAAGCCGCGCTCGAACAACTCTCGCGGGAGCGGGAGGAGTGAGCGTCGACCTTTCACCGAATTTAGCGCGCTGGGGCATGTGCGGACTTGATTTCCACGGCAAAACTCTGCACATGGCGGCTCGCAGCGATGACAAGGGCCGGAAGCGCCCACGCGGGGGAGACGAGAGAGTCCGATGGACGCGATGATAGACGTCCGCCATGTGCGCCGAGAATTCGGATCTATCCTCGCCGTGGATGATGTGTCCTTTTCGGTCGAGCGAGGCACGGTGCTGGGCTTTCTCGGGCCCAATGGCGCCGGCAAATCGACCACCATGAAGATGATTACCGGGTTCCTCACGCCGACCTCCGGCACCGCGATCGTGTGCGGCTCCGACATCGTGGCCGATGCGATCGCCGCAAAGCGCCACATCGGCTATCTGCCGGAAGGCGCGCCGAGCTATCCCGACATGACGCCCGCGTCGTTCCTTCGCTTCATTGCCGAGATCCGCGGCGCTTCGCGCGCGGCGATCGACCTCGCGGTCGAGCGCACGTCGCTGCAGTCGGTCCTGGCACAGCCGATCGAGACCCTGTCGAAAGGGTTCAAGTGCCGTGTCGGCCTGGCGCAGGCGCTGCTGCATGATCCCGACGTGCTGGTCCTCGACGAGCCGACAGACGGGCTCGACCCCAATCAGAAGCACGAGATCCGCACCCTCATCAACGCGCTGGCGCCGAGGAAGGCGATCATCATCTCGACCCATCTCCTCGAAGAGGTGCAGGCCGTGTGCACGCGTGCCATCATCATCGCGTCGGGGCGCATCTTCGCCGACGGCACGCCGTCCGAGCTCGAGGCACGCTCGCGCCACCACAACGCCATCCGCCTGGCGCTCGACGAGACGCGGCCCGACGCGCATGCCGCGCTCATGCGGCTCCCCGGCGTCGCCGAGGTCGAGCTGCTTGCCGCCGACGAGGGAATGGCGCTGATGATCTTCGCGCGCAACGGCCGCTCCATCGTCGCCGAGGTGACCGATCTCGTGCGGACGGCGGGATGGCCGGTGCGCGAGTTGCGGATCGAGCGCGGGCGGCTCGACGACGTGTTCCGCTCCATCACCACCGGGAAAGCCGTCTGAGCCGCCAATGCACAGCACCTGGGCCATCTTCCGGCGCGAGCTTGCGAGCTATTTCGCGACGCCCGTCGCTTATGTCTTCATCGTCATCTTCCTGGTGCTCGCGGGCACGCTCGCCTTTTTCCTCGGCAACTTCTTCGACCGCGGACAGGCCGACCTCGAACCGTTCTTCAGCTTCCATCCCTGGCTTTATCTCGTCCTGATCCCGGCGCTCGCGATGCGGCTTTGGGCCGAGGAAAGGCGGAGCGGCACGATCGAGCTGTTCCTCACCCTGCCGATCTCGATCGGCGCGGCGGTGCTGGGCAAGTTCCTCGCGGCGTGGGTGTTCGCCGGCATCGCGCTCGCCCTCACCTTTCCGTTCTGGATCACGGTCAACATCCTGGGACAGCCCGACAACGGCGTGATCCTGGCGAGCTATATCGGCAGCTTCCTGATGGCGGGCGCGTTCCTTGCCGTGGGTGCCGCCCTTTCCGCGCTTACGAAGAACCAGGTGATCGCCTTCGTGCTGACCGCCTCCTTGTGCTTCCTCTTCACGGTGAGCGGCTCGTCCGTGGTGCTGGGCTTCCTCACCGGATGGGCGCCCGACAGCGTGCTTCAGGCGGTCGCGTCGTTCAGCTTCCTCACCCATTTCAGCGCCATCGTGCGCGGCGTCATCGATCTGCGCGACGCGGTTTTCTTCCTGTCGGTGATCGCGCTTTTCCTGTTCGCCAATGCCGTCGTCGTCGACATGAAGAAGGCCGATTGAGGCATGAACGCGACCCGCTACCGCACCCTCAAGGCCGTAGTGGCGCTGGTCGCCGCGCTCGTGCTGTTCGTCGCGGTCAATGTCATTGCCGACAAGACGCTGGGCACGACCCGCATCGATTTGACGGACGAGCATCTCTACACCCTGTCGAAGGGCACGCTCGACACGCTGGCGAAGCTCGACGAGCCGATCGTGATGCGGTTCTACCTGTCGCCCCGCCTCGTCAACGAGATCCCGAGCTATGGCGTCTATGCGCAGCGCGTGCGCGAGATGCTCGACGAGTATCAGGCGGCATCCAAGGGCAAGATCGAGCTGCAGGTCCTCGACCCCGAGCCGTTCTCGCCGACCGAGGACCGCGCGGTCGCATTCGGGCTGCAGGGCGTGCCCATCGATCAAGGCGGCGAGCAGGTCTATTTCGGCCTGGCCGCGACCAACTCCACCGACGATCAGCAGGTCATTCCGTTCTTCCAGCCGGAGCGCGAGCGCTTCCTCGAATATGATCTGACGAAGCTCGTCCATTCGCTTGCCTTCCCGAAGAAGACGGTGGTGGGTCTGATGACCTTGCTGCCGCTCGAAGGCGACCTCATGGCGGCGATGCAGGGCCAGCCGATGGTGCCCTATGTCGTGATCGAGCAGCTGAAACAGCTTTACGACGTCCACAGCATCTCGACCGACACCGACAAGATCCCGGACGATGTCGACGTGCTGATGATCGCGCATCCGCAGAACCTGTCGGACAAGACGCTCTACGCGATCGACCAGTTCGTGCTGAAGGGCGGCCGCGTGCTGGTGTTCGTCGATCCCGACTCGCAGACGCAGCAGATGCACCCGAGCCAGCTCAACCCGCCCGGCTCGCCCACCGACAGCGACATGGAGAAGCTGTTCAACGCGTGGGGCTTCCAGATGGTGCCGAAGATGGTCGCCGGCGACCTCGATGCGGCGCGCAAGGTGAATGCGGGCGATTCGAGCCACGTGGTGCCGGTCGACTATGTCGCCTGGCTCACGCTCCAGAAGCAGAACATGAATCCCGACGAGACCGTCACCGGCGACCTGTCGCAGGTCACGATGGCGACATCGGGCATCCTCGAGCCGACCAAGGACGCCAAGACCAAATTCACGCCGCTTCTCTTCACCTCGAAGGATTCCGAAGAGATCCCGGTCGCCAAGGTCCAAGGAACGCCCGATATCGAGTCCCTGCTGCACGACTTCAAGCCCGACGGGAAGAACCTCGTCCTTGCCGCCCACATCACCGGCCCGGCGGTGACCGCCTTCCCGGACGGACCGCCCAAAGAGCCGGAGAAGAAGGACGCGCCCGCCGCCAAGCCCGGGGACAAACCGGCGCCCGCGCCGGCCCAGATCAAGCAATCGGCCGAGCCCATCAACGTCATCGCGGTGGCCGACACCGACATCCTCGAAGATCGCTTCTGGGTGCAGGTGCAGGATTTCTTCGGTCAGCGGGTCGAGGTCCCGGTCGCCAATAACGGCGACTTCGTGAACAACGCGGTCGACATGCTGGCGGGCGGCAACGACCTCATCAGCCTCAGGAGCCGCGGCACCGCGACCCGGCCCTTCGTTCTCGTCGACGACATCCAGCGCGCCGCCGACGAGAAATACGAAGACACCGCCAAGGACCTCGAGGACAAGCTCAAGGACACCGAGAAGAAGATCAAGGACCTGAGCGATCAGGAGCAGCACGCCGGCGTGACCGAAACCGCGAGCGAGACGGCGGCGATCGACAATTTCCGCACCGACATGCTGCGCACCCGCCAACAGCTTCGCCAGGTGCAGCTGGCCGAGCGGGTGGATATCGACCGGCTCAAGGCGTGGCTCGAATTCTTCGACATCGGCGCGGTTCCGATCCTCGTCGGCCTCGCCGCGCTGGTCGTGGGCTTCGTGCGGATCGAGCGGCGCAAGCACCGCAGCCACGCCGCGTGAGCGAGGGGGCGTCATGCAGAACCAGGGACTGAACGCGCTCGTTGCGGTGGCCGTCGTCGCGGCGGTGGCGGCGATCTTCGTGTCGCGCGAGGGCACCGGCGCGCCCGCCGATCCGCTCAGCGGCAAGCCGGTGCTGCCCGGTCTTGCGCAGGATATCGGCGACATCTCGCACGTGACCTTGATGCAGGGGGGCCAGAAGACGACCTTGGTGCGGCAGAACACGGATTGGGCGGTCGAGGAGCGCGGTCTTTATCCGGCCCAGGCGGACAAGGTGCACGAGGCCCTGATCGGCCTCGCCGAGCTCACCTTCGTCGAGCCCAAGACCATGAAGCCGGATCTCTATTCCCGCCTCCAGGTCGAAGACCCGGCCAAAAAGGACGCGAAATCGATCCTCGTGACCGTGAGCGACGGGAAGAATTCACTCCTCGGCGAGATCATTGCCGGCAAGCACCTCGTCGACCAGCTGGGCGGCGGCAATGACGGCATCTATGTGCGCAAGCCCGGCGACGCGCAAAGCTGGCTCGCACGCGGCACGCTCGACCTTGCCGGCGACACCAAGGATTGGCTGCAGAAACCGATCCTCGATTTGCCGGCCGACCAGGTGAAAGACGTGGAGCTCGACGCGCCCGATGGCGGCAAGCTCGGCTTCGCGCGAGGCAAGCCCGCGGACAAATTCGCGCTTACGACGCCGCCGCCCGCCGGCCGCACCGTCAAGGAGGACGACGATACGCTGAACCAGCCGGCCGGCGCCTTGGCCGGGCTCGAGCTCAGCGATGTCGCGCCGGCCAAGGATTTCGCGTTCCCGACCACCGGGCTGACGCAAGCGAAGTTCGACAGCTTCGATGGTCTCACCCTGTCGCTGACCTTGGGGCAGAAGGACGGCAATGACTGGGCCAAGATCACCGCGACCGGCACCGGCGACGCGGCAAAGCGCGCCGCCGACCTGACGCAAAAGCTTTCGCCCTGGGTCTACGAGATTCCGTCCTTCAAGGCGAAGCTGTTGGAAACCAAGATGAACGACGTGCTCGCCCCGCCCAAGGGATCGTGATCACAGCGCGTCGATAGCGGCGCCCTGCGCCGGATCAAGGAGCGCGCCGCGAAGCTGCGCGTCATCGAGCGCGGCGCCCCGCAGATCGGCGCCGCGCAGATCCGCCCCGGTGAAATCGGCGCCCGCGAGCCGCGCGCCTTTGAGGTCCGCTTCGGCGAGGCTCGCGCCGGCGAAATTCGCGTGCTCGCAATTGGCGCCGAGGTCGACCCCTTGGGCACCCACTTTGCGCAACGGCCCGAGCCGCGCGCCACGCAAGTTCGCATTCGTGAGACGCGCTCGCGTCAGGCTGATGCCCCGGAGATCGGCGGCGGCGAGATCGGCGCCCGAGAGATCGGCGGCATCCGCGTTGGCCGCCGCGAGCGAGGCGCCGGCGAGCTTCGCGCCCGCAAGGTTGGAACCGGCGAGCACCGCCATACCGAGCGCCACGCGGGTAAGATCGCGCCCGGAGAGATCACAGCGCGAGAAATCGGCGCGCGCGCCGCGTGCGGCGCCGCTGACGAGCCATTCGCCGTGACGGGCGACGGCGGCGGCAAAATCCTTGTCGCTCACCGACTCGTAAAGGCTCTCGACGGCCTCGGCGAACTCGGCCGCCGCGCGCACCGAGCGATCGATCGTCGCATGGGTGATGTCCGCGCCGGAGAAATTCGCGTGCTCGAAGCGCACGCCGCGAAGCCGCGCGCCGCGCAAAATGGCGCCGCCGAAATTGGCGCCCGTCAGGTTCGCGTCCTCGAGCACCGCGCCGACGAAATTGGCGCCGCGGCAATCGGCGCCGCGCAAGTCGGCCGCGCGCAGTCCCGCGTCGGCGAAATCGGCACGCACCAGGATCGTGTCGCCAAGCCGCGTGTTGGCGAGGTTCGCGCCGACCGCCCGGGCGGCGGAGAAATCGGTCTTGCGGCTCTGCGTATCGGGGCTCTTGCCCTGGCCATAGCGGACGATCGACCCCTCGCGCAGATCGGCGTTGATGAGGAGGGCTTTGTCGAGGATCGCACCGCGCAGCAAGGCGCCCCTGAGATCGGCGCCGGTCAAGTCGGCATGGACGAGATTGGCGCCCGACAGGTCGGCCGAGAACAGCATCGCTTCGCGCAGGATGGTGCGCTTCAAGATCGCGCGCCGCAGGATCGCGCCGGCAAGATCGGCGCGCGACAGATTGCGGTTGCTGAGGTCCGACCCGGTCAGGTCGTGGCGGGCGAGCGATGCGAGCTTGCCTTGGCCTTGGCCGGTGGCGAAGCGCTCGTGCAGCCGCACGATCTCGTCGAGCTGGCTTTGCGTAAGCTTGGCGGTCGCCGATGCCGTCTCGTCGCCCATGCTTCCTTGATGCCGCAAAAACCTTTAGGGACGCTTAACTATTTTGGCGGGTATCGCAGCGCTTCGCTGGGTTGGGGCTGCCGCGGCGGCCGAATCCGGCGCAGAATGGACGAACACAAGACGGGGAGGCACATCATGGTTGGAGCGGATCGGCGTATCGCTGTGAGCCATGTCGGCAGCCTGGTGCGGCCGCCGGTGTTATTCGCACTGCTGGAAAAGATTCAGAACGGCGAGTCCGTGGATCAGTCCGCGTTCCAATCCGTGTTGACGCGTTCGGTCGCCGAGACGGTCAAGATGCAGGCCGACTGCGGCGTCGATATCGTCAGCGACGGCGAATACGGCAAGTCGGTGAACTGGGCCTTTTACATCCACCGCCGCCTCACCGGCCTGACGCGCCGGCCGATGACCGAGGCCGAACGCAACGACCCGATGAACATGGTGCTGGGCGGACGCGACCGCGAAGCGTTTCCCGAATTCTATGCCGAGTACGACGCGCGCGTGTTGCGCAACGCCGCCGCCGTGGGGCGCCCCGTCATCACCGGCCCCATCACGTATTGCGGGCAGGCCGAGCTTCAACAGGACATCGCGAACTTGAAGGCGGGGCTCGCATCCGTGCCGGGAACGCAGGGTTTCCTGCCGGTCGTGGCGCCGGCGAGCGCGCTTCCCAACGCGAAGAACGAATATTATTCAGACGAGGAGAGCTATCTCTTCGCGCTTGCCGACGCGCTCGCGGTCGAATACCGCGCCGTGATCGACGCCGGCCTGATCCTTCAGGTCGACGACGCGTTCCTCCCTTATATGTACGAGAAGATGGTGCCGCCCTGGACGCTTGCGGAGTATCGCCGCTGGGCCGAATTGCGCGTCGCCGCGACGAACCGCGCGCTCAAAGGGCTCCCGCGCGAGCGCACGCGCTATCACATCTGCTGGGGCAGCTGGAACGGGCCGCATCTCTTCGACGTGCCGCTGAAAGAGATCGTCGATCTCGTGCTGGCGGTCGATACCGGCGGCTACAGCTTCGAGGCGGCGAACCCGCGTCACGAGCACGAATGGCAGGTCTGGAACAGCGTGCGCCTGCCGCCCGGGCGCTATCTGATGCCGGGCGTGGTCTCGCATTGCACCAACGTGGTCGAGCATCCGGAACTCGTGGCCGAACGGCTCGGACGCTTTGCCGGCATTGTCGGCCGCGAGAACGTGATGGCCGGCACCGATTGCGGCTTCTCGCAAAGCCCGCTCGCCGGCCGCACCCATCGCACGATCATGTGGGCAAAGTTGAAGGCGCTCGCCGACGGCGCGCGCCTTGCGACCAAGCAGCTTTGGGGCTGAGGCGCCACATCCCTCGCCCCCGGGCCAACCGACCCGGGGGTTCGTGTCATCGACCGGCTTACTTCACCGCCGTGAGCGTGAGCGCGGCGATCCCGCCCGCGACATTGAGACCGGTATTTCCCTCGATGCTGATGGGCTGCAAGGTGATCGAGTTGTTGAAGCCGCCGACCAGCACGTTGACGCCGGCGCCGACCCCGAGGGACGCGCTGCCGGTGGCGCCGGCGTAGCTGCCGGCAAGCGCCCCCGGCTGCACGTTGGGCGCCCC
>DATJLY010000466.1:0-3531 GCA_035509095.1 Allostellaceae bacterium
CGGGTCGGCGCGCTCAGCGCCAGTCCAGCGGCAAGCACACCTTGATGCCGGCGACGGCGACGACCTCGACATCGATGCCATAGACGAGGCGCATGCCGTCCTCGGTGATGACCTCGTCCGGGGTGCCGATGCGCGCCAGCCGCCCCTGGTGCAGCATCGCGACGCGGCTCGCGGCGGCGAACGCCTGCTCGGGGTGGTGGGTCGAGAACAGCACGGCAAGACCGGCGCGCGCCAGCCCCCGCACCTGCTCCATCACGCGCACCTGATTGCCGAAATCGAGATTGGCGGTGGGCTCGTCGAGAATCATCACCCGCGGCTCCTGGGCAAGCGCGCGGGCGATCAGTGCCAATTGCCGCTCGCCGCCGCTGATCCTGAGCCAATCCCGGTCGGCGCGGTCGAGGATGCCGAGCCGCTCCATCGCAGCATCGGCGGCGTCGTAGTCTTCGGATGCCGGCGGGGCGAACGTGCCGCGATGCGCGCTGCGTCCCATCAGGACGATGTCGCGCACGGTGAAGGCGAAGGAACCGCCGCCCGATTGCGGGACATAGCCCATGGCGAGCGCCCGCCGGCGCGCGTTCCAATGCACGATGTCCGCGCCGTCGATTGCGACCGTCCCCGCAAGCGCCGGAACCAGGCCCAGGATGGTGCGGAACAAGGTGGTCTTGCCCCCGCCATTGGGACCCAGAAGGCACAGGATCTCGCCCGCCTCGAGCGCAAAGGTGACGTCGGTGCCGACGGTGCGGCCCGGATAGCCAAAGCTCAGACCGGCGATGGAAAGCCGCGTACTCACGATCCGACCCTGCGCGCCGCCGCCATGAGCCACAGGAAAACCGGCGTGCCGAGCACCGCCGTCAGCACGCCCAACGGCACTTCGACGCCGCCCGCGTTGCGCGCCAGCGTGTCGACCGCGAGCAGGAACGCGGCGCCCAGCACCGCCGTCAACGGGAGCAAGCGGCGGAAAGCCGGTCCGACGATGAGCCGCGCCAGATGCGGCACGACGAGCCCGATCCAGCCGACGACGCCGCTGACCGACACCGCCGCCGCCGTCATCAAGGTCGCGGACGCGACGATGCCGAGACGCAGCAGCGCGACCTCGACGCCAAGCGCGCGCGCCTCTTCATCGCCGAGCGTCATCACGTCGAGCCGCCAGCGCAGCAGCACCAGCGGCACCAGGCCGATCGCCACCGGCGGTGCGAGCGCCATGAGATCGGACCGATTGAATGAGGCAAGGCTGCCAAGGAGCCAGAACGTGATCGCCGGAAGCTGGTTTTCGGGATCGGCCAAAAATTTGACGAGCGCCACGCCCGAGCCCATGAGCGAGCCGATCACGACGCCGCTCAGCACCAGCACGAGCACCGGGTCATGGCCGCGGATCGCAACCGCGACGCCATAGACGAGCGCCATCGCGGCGATCCCGCCCGCGAACGACGCCACCTCGATGGCGCCGACCGGCAGGCCCAGAAGAATGCCCAGCACGGCCCCCAACGCGGCGCCCGACGAGACGCCGAGAATGTCCGGCGAGACCAGCGGATTGCGAAAGAGGCTCTGATAGGCCGCACCCGCCGACGACAGCGCCGCTCCCACCAACATCGCGCCCAGGATGCGCGGCCCGCGGATCGCATAGATGACGGTGGCATTGATGCCGTGGGCGCGCCCGGAAAGGACGGCCCACAGCTCGGACGGCGTTACCGGATAGGCCCCAACTTGAAGCGCCAATATCCCAAGGACCGCAAGGACCGCCAACGCGCCGAGGAACGCGGCCGTGGCGCGCGCGTCACTTCGGCGGCGCGGCCGCGGCAAGGAGCGCGTCGACCTGCTCGGCGCTTGGGGCTTGGTGGTAGAAGAGCTCATAAAAGCGCCGGACCTCGTCCCGCATATCCTCGGGATAGAGCGCAGGATAGAGCAGTTTCGCGAGCCAGCGCAGGCCGATGAGCCGATTCGCGGCCGGCGGCTCGTCGACCCAGCGGAAGGGCTGGCCCGGGACCAGATAGACCCGCCGCTGTTGCACCGCCTTGACCTTCTGCCACAACGGATCCGTCCACACCGACGCGAAGAACTGCGGGTCATAGGCGATGATCGTGTCGGGCTGCCACGCGAGGACCTGCTCCATCGACACGTCCATGAGATTGCCGCCTTCGAGCGGCACGGCGGCCACGTTAATGGCCCCCACGAACTCGACCGACTGACCATTGATGGAGCCCGCTTTGTCGGTCTCGAGACCCTTTGGCCCGCGCGCGAGATAGACGTGCCGGCGATCGGCATCGGCGATATGCGCGGCCCGGTCGTGGATCGTCGTCAGGGTATCGGCGGCGTAGCGCGCGAGCGCGTCCGTATCGACGTCCATGAGCGCGCCGAGCTTTTGCAAGGTCGTCGGCGTCGCTGCGAGCGACCCGTCCATCAGCGCGTAGGGTATGCCGGTCTGCTGCGCGACCCGGTCTGCGAGCGAGACATAGGTCGCCCCGAGATCACCCACGTCGAGCACGAGATCGGGCTTCTCCTTCAGCACATCTTCGAGATTGGCGTCGCCACCGCGCCCCGTGAGCCGGCCCAAAAGCGGCAGGGCAAGATATTTCTCCGGGATGAATGTCGGCTCCTTGGGCTTCGTCCCTCGCGTCCAGCCGATCATCTTGTCGGGCGCCGCGACATAGAGATCGAGCGAAGCGGGCGGCCCGGCCGGAAAGACGCGCTGGACCGGCCCTTTGAGCCCGATCACGCGGCCGGCATCGTCCTTTTCCGGTGGCGCCGCCCAGGCGTGAACCGCGACAATGGCGAGAGCGCCTGCTATGAGCGAGCGGAAAGTCATGATCCATCCCTAAATATCGAGCGCACTATAGCGCGCACACGCGGGCCTATGCGAGCGTTGGCCACGGGCTGTTGCACATCAATACGTCATATCCTAATAGATATATCGCTGAGAAACGGGAGGTGCAGATGGGTCGGTGGCGCAATTGGTTCGCGGGGTTTGCGCTGACGTTGGTCTTTGCCATTCCGGCGCGGGCCGACGATGTCCTGGTATTCGCGGCGGCGAGCCTCAAAAACGCGCTCGACGATTGCGTGACGGCCTTCGACAAATCGAGCGGCGATACGGTGCGCGTCTCTTACGGCGCCAGCTCGGCGCTCGCCAAGCAGATCGAAAGCGCGGCGCCGGCGGACATCTTCATCTCGGCCGATCTCGACTGGATGAATTATATCGACCAGAAGCATCTGGTGAAAGATGACACGCGCACGAACCTTCTGGGCAACGTGCTGGTGTTGATCGCGCCTGCGGCGCATGCGACCCCGGTCATGATCACGCAAGGATTCCCGCTGGCGAAGCTGCTTGGCGACGGGCGCCTCGCAATGGCCGACCCCGCCGCCGTTCCCGCCGGCAAATACGGGAAGGCCGCGCTGCAAAAGCTCGGCGTGTGGGATTCGGTCGAGAAGAAAGTCGCGAGCGCCGCCGATGTCCGCGCCGCGCTCGTCTTCGTCTCGCGCAAGGAAGCGCCGTTCGGCATCGTCTATCAGACCGACGCCGCCGCGGATAAAGGCGTG
>DATJLY010000467.1:0-6410 GCA_035509095.1 Allostellaceae bacterium
GGCGGGCCGGCAATATCAGCGTCCACGTCATCGGCGGAGAGGGTGACACCGCGCCGCCGGGGCGCGAGGAGGTCGAGGCCGTCGCGACCGCGCCGCGAGCCAGCCGCTTCCCGTTCGGCGCTTATGGCGGCAGCACCGCGATGGTGGTGGCGGCCCTTGGCATCGGCCTGGTCCTGCAGCAGCGCTTTGCCGTCTCGAACGTGGCGCTGGCGTTCCTGACCGCGGTCCTGGCGAGCGCCATAAGCTGGGGGCTCGTGCCATCGCTCTTCGCCTGCCTCATAAGCGTGCTTGCCTATAATTTCTTTTTCCTGCCGCCGCTCTACACCTTCACGATCGCCGATCCGGAAAACATCGTCGCGCTGTTCTTCTTCGCGGTCGTGGCGATCATCGCGAGCAACCTTGCGGCCCGCGTGCGGCTGCAGGCCGTAAGCGCGCGCCAACGCGCGAAGGTGACCGAGGACCTCTACCAGTTCAGCCGCAAGCTCGCGGCGGCCGTGACGCTCGACGATCTTCTGTGGGCGACCTCGTACCAAATTGCGCTCATGCTGAAAATGCGGGTCGTGCTCTTGCTTCCGGATGGCGAGACCGTCGCCGTCCGCGCCGGATACCCGCCCGAGGACATGCTGGACGAAGCCGATCTTGCGGCCGCCAAATGGTGCTGGCAGAACAACCGACCGACCGGGCGCGGCGCCGACACGCTGCCGGGAGCCAAGCGGCTTTTCCTGCCGATGCACACGGGGCGCGGCGCGGTCGGCGTGGTGGGACTCGACAGCGACCGCGCAGGCCCGCTCCTGACGCCGGATCAGCGGCGCCTGCTCGATGCGCTCACCGATCAGGCGGCACTCGCGATCGAGCGGGTCAATCTCGCGCGCGACGTCGATCAGGCGAGGCTGTCCGCCGAGACCGAGCGGCTGAGGGCGGCTCTCCTCACCTCGATCTCGCACGATCTGCGCACGCCGCTCGCCTCGATCCTGGGGTCGGCGACGAGCCTTGCGTCCTATGACAAGGAGCTCGATGCGAAGGCGCGCGCCGACCTTGTCCTGACGATTCAGGAGGAGGCGGAGCGGCTCAACCGGTTCATCGGGAATTTGCTGGACATGACCCGGCTCGAATCGGGCGCGATCGAACCCCGCACCGATCTTGTCGATCTGGCCGAGATCATCGGCAGCGCGATCGAGCGCGCGGGCAAAGTGGTGGCGCTCCATCGGGTCACGATCGATCTCAGCCCCGATCTGCCGATGGTGCGGCTCGATCCCGTGCTGCTCGAACAGGTGCTGTTCAATCTGCTCGACAACGCCGCGAAATATGCCGCACCCGATACCGAGATTCGGCTTGAGGTGCGGAGCGAAGGCAACACCGTTCGTCTCGAAGTGCTGGATGAAGGGGACGGCATCCCGCCCGAGGACCTCGAACGCATCTTCGACAAGTTCTATCGCGTCCAAGTGGCCGACCGCCGGCGCGCGGGGACCGGCCTCGGTCTCGCCATTTGTCGAGGCTTTGTTGCCGCGATGGGAGGATCGATCGTTGCCGGCAACCGGCGCGATCGGAAGGGCGCCGTCTTCACCGTGACGCTGCCGGCGGCGGTGGGGAGCGAGGCGGACCGCGAGAAGGTGGCATGAGCGGTCCCGCCGGACTCAGCGTCCTGATCGTCGATGACGAGCCGGCAATTCGTCGCTTCCTGCGCACGAGCCTCGATGTGCAGGGGTTTCGCGTCGTCGAATCGAATGATGGTGCCGACGCGCTCGATCAATTGCGCCGCAACGCGATCGATGTCCTGGTTCTCGATCTCGGTCTGCCCGGGATCGACGGGTTCGAGGTCATCCGGCGGCTCCGCGGGCAAGGGTCGACCCTGCCGGTCATCGTGCTTTCCAGTCGGACCGACGAGCGCGGCAAGGTCGAAGCACTTGACCTCGGCGCCGATGACTATGTCACCAAGCCGTTCGGCATTGACGAATTGTTGGCCCGCATCCGCGCGGCCTTGCGCCACCGCCTGCAGCAAGAGGGCGAGAGGCCGGTCTTCAAAAGCGGCGACTTGGTCGTCGATCTGGTACGGCGGATCGTCACTGTGCGCGGCGAGGAGGTGAAGCTCACGCCGCGTGAATACGATCTTCTGCGCCTCCTGATCGCGCACGCGGGCAAGGTACTGACGCACCGATTCATCCTGCGCGAGGTCTGGGGCGGCGAGTCCGATGTCCAATATCTGCGCATCTATATTCGCGCGCTGCGCCAGAAGATCGAAGCGGCGCCGGAGCGTCCGCAGCATATCCTCACCGAGACGGGGGTGGGCTATCGCTTGCGCGCGCCCGATTGAAAAGGGGAGGGGCGAATGAAAACGCTGTCGCAAAGCTATGTCCATGGCGCGTCGGACGTTCCGCTGATGGGCGAGACGATCGGGGCGTGCTTCGATCGGGCGGCGGCCCGATGGCCCGACCACGATGCGCTGGTCGTGCGGCATCAAGGCGTGCGCTGGAGCTATGCCGCGCTAAAGCGGCGCGTCGATGATCTTGCTGCCGGACTTGTTGCCCTTGGGCTCGAGCCGGGAGAGCGCATCGGCATCTGGTCGCCCAATACGGCCGAATGGGTCCTGACCCAGTTCGCGACGGCCAAGGCCGGCCTGATCCTCGTCAACATCAATCCCGCCTATCGCCTCGTCGAGGTCGAATACGCGCTCAACAAAGTGGAATGCCGCGCGCTCGTCACGGCACATGCGTTCCGGTCGAGCGACTATGTCGGCATGCTGCGCGAGCTTGCGCCCGAGATCGCCCAATCGGCGCCGGGTGGATTGAAGGCGCGACGTCTTCCGTCGCTCGAGACGCTGATCCGCGTTGGTCCGGGCGACGAGCCTGGATTCTTCCGCTTCGAGGATGTGGCGACGATGGGCGGCGAAGAGGCGCGTGCGGCGCTCGACGAGCGTGCCGCGGGGCTCCAGTTCGATGACCCCATCAACATCCAGTTCACCAGTGGCACCACCGGTGCGCCCAAGGGCGCTACGCTGAGCCATCACAACATTCTCAATAACGGCTTCTATGTCGGGATGGCTCTGAGGCTCACCGACCGCGACCGCGTGTGCATTCCGGTGCCGCTCTATCACTGTTTCGGCATGGTGTTGGGAAATCTTGCCTGCATCGCCCATGGCGCGGCGATGGTGTTCCCCTCTGAAGGGTTCGAGCCGCTCGCCACGCTGGAGACGGTCGCGGCGGAGCGCTGCACCGCGCTCTATGGCGTTCCCACCATGTTCATCGCGGAGCTCAACCATCCGGAGTTCGCCCGCTTCGATCTCGACTCGCTCAGAACCGGCATCATGGCGGGCTCGCCCTGTCCGATCGAGGTGATGAAGCGCTGCGTCTCGGACATGCACATGCAGGACGTGACCATCGCTTACGGAATGACCGAGACGAGCCCCGTCAGCTTCCAGACCGCGTTCGACGATCCGCTCGACCGGCGCGTCGCGACGGTGGGCCGGGTCCATCCCCATGTCGAGGTGAAGATCGTCGATGCCGAGGGGCGCATCGTCCCCTCCGGCACGCCGGGCGAACTCCTTACCCGCGGATATTCGGTGATGCGGGGTTATTGGAACGATCCGGAGAAGACGGACGATGCGATCGACGCCGCCGGCTGGATGCGCACCGGCGATCTCGCCACGATCGACGAGGACGGGTATTGCAACATCGTCGGCCGCATCAAGGACATGGTGATACGGGGCGGCGAGAACGTCTATCCGCGCGAGATCGAGGAGTTCCTGTTCCGTCACCCCGCCATCGAGGCGGTGCAGATCATCGGCGTGCCGGACCGGCATTACGGCGAAGAGCTTTGCGCGTGGGTAAAGCTAAAGCCCGGCGCCAGCACGACCGGCGAGGAGGTTCAAGCCTTTTGCCGCGGCCAGATCGCGCATTACAAGATTCCGCGCTACATCCGCTTCGTCGATGACTTCCCGATGACCGTGACGGGCAAGGTCCAGAAGTTCCTGATGCGCGAGGAAACGATCCGTGAGCTCGGCCTCACGGAGACGAAGACGGCGTAAGGTTGGGCCGGCCGCGGATCAGGTCCGATGCCTTCTCCGCGATCATCAGCACGCAAGCATTGATATTGCCGCTGACGAGGTCGGGCATCGCTGAGGCATCGACGACCCGCAGGCGGTCGATGCCCTTGACCCTGAGATCGGTATCGAGCACGGCGTCCCCGCCTTCTCCCATTGCGCAGGTGCAGGAGGGGTGGTGGGCCGAGCGCGCCGTGCGCCTGATCCAGTCGTCGAGCTCCGCATCGCTCGCGAGGTTGGCGCCGGGCGTCTTCTCACCGCCGCGGAACCGGTCGAGGGGCGAGCGGCCCGCAATGTCGCGTGCGATCCGAATACCCGCGCGCAGCGAGCGCAAATCGTTTTCCCGCGACAAGAAATTGTGCGTGATCCGCACCTTGTCGCGCGGATCGGCCGAACGCAGGGAGAGCCGCCCGCGCGCCTCGGGATGGAGCAGAACCGGCGTCATGCTGATGGCGTCGTCATAGGGCCGGCGCCAGCCCGGGAACCACACATCCGCCGCGACCGACGTGCCGCGCGTGAAGAACTGGATGTCCGGCACCGCCAGATCGGGTCTCGTGCGGATGAAGCCGTGCGCTCCTCCGGGCAGTGACGTCGCCGGGCCCGTCCCGAACAGATAGGCCCGTGCCACCGCGAGCCCCGCGCGATCGGCACGCATCAACCCGCGAAAGGGCCCAGGCTCGGGCCGCGCGAACGACACGGTGACGGCCATGTGATCCTGAAGGTTGCCGCCAAGGCCCGGCAGATCCGCCACCGGAACGATGCCGTGTTCGCGCAGGTGATCCGCCGGACCGATGCCGGACAGCATCAGTAGCTGCGGCGTGTTGAAGACGCCTGCCGAAAGAATCACCTCGCGCTCGACGAGGGCGCGATAGGTCGTGCCGCCATGCACATATTCGACGCCCGTGGCCCGCCGGCCATCGAGCAGCACCCGGGTCGCCAACGCGTTCTGGACTAGGCTGACATGGCCGCGCGCGATGGCTGGCCGCAGGAACGCCACCGCGGCGCTGCACCGGCGCCCATCGCGGATGGTGCTCTGCCCAGGCGAGAAGCCGTCCTGGCTCGCGCCGTTGTAATCTTCGGTGATGGGCTGGCCCGCTGCACCGGCTGCCGCGAACAAAGCCTCGACGAACGGGTCCGTCGACCGGTTGAGCCTCACGGTCAGCGGGCCGTCGCCGCCGCGCCATGTGTTGGCGCCGCCTTCCCACGTCTCGTACCGGCGGAAATAGGGGAGCACGTCCTGATAGGACCAGCCGGCGCAGCCATTTTCCGCCCAGCGGTCATAGTCGCCGTGATTGCCGCGCACATGCGCCATCACGTTGATCGAGGACGAGCCGCCCACCACCTTGCCGCGCATCGATTCGATCGCGCGGCCGCCAAGCCCCGGCTCGATCTCGGTGTCATAGCCCCAATCGTGCAGGCGATGCTGATGCAGCTTGCCGACGCCGATCGGCACGTGAATCAGCGGATCGCGGTCGGGCCCTCCCGCCTCGATCACCAGAATGCTCGCGCCGTCGACGCTCAGCCGATCGGCCAGCAAACAGCCGGCCGATCCTGCGCCGACAATGACGTAGTCGTAGCATCCCCCCGCGCTCATGAGCCTGTGCTTAGCACCGGGTCGCGCGGCTTTCCATCGCGCCCGCGTTGACAGCCACCGGCGGTGTTCTTACGCTTTTCCTTGCCGCTAGGAGGCCCTCATGAGCGCGCTCGAAACACTCGAAGCCCCCGCCACATCGCGCATCGCCGAGATTGATCTCGGCCCTTATCTCGCGGGCGACGCCGGCGCTCTCGAGCGCACGGCACGGGAGCTCGGCGAGGCGAGCGAAGATCTAGGCTTCTATTTCATCCGCAATCACGGCATCCCGCAATCGTTGATCGATCGCGTGTTTGCCGAAGCCGAGCGGTTCCATTCGCTACCGCTCGAGCGCAAGCTATCCGTCAAAGTGCAGGGAAAAGTTGTCGGCTACCTGCCGCTCGGCGGCCAGACGCAGCGCCTCGTCCATTCCGGCCATTCTCACCCCGACCGCAGCGCGTCCTATTACATCAAGGCGGAATATCCGCCGGATCATCCTTATCGACGGGCCGGCGTGAACTGGGTGTTCGACAATCGCTGGCCCGCGGAACTGCCGGGCTTTCGCGAGACCTGCCTTGAATATTACGAGGCGATGACCGCGCTTGGGCTGAAGCTTCTACCGCTGCAGGCCGTGGCGCTCGGCCTGCCTTCGGACTACTTCTCCCGGCACGAGGCGTTCCATCCGCCGGTCAACACGCTGCGCCTTCTCTGCTATCCGCCGCGCGACGACGCGGCGGAGGGTCAGTTCGGCATCAGCCCGCATACCGATTATGGCTACATGACCTTGCTGGCGCAGGCGAAGAA
>DATJLY010000468.1:0-7364 GCA_035509095.1 Allostellaceae bacterium
CCTTCGACGACGGGACACCGGACACGCGCCAGGTTCCGGTGGCAGCGTTGTGCCGCGCCTATCGCTCGGCGCTGACCCTCGCGGCACAGGGCAACCGGCTCGGCTATGGCGATCCGCGTGGCTCTCTGGTGCTGCGCGAGGCGGTTTCCACCATGCTCAATGTCGATCGCGGGCTGAACACGACGCCGGACAATATCTGCCTGACGCGCGGCAGCCAGATGGCGATCTATCTCACGACCCGTCTTCTCGCCGGCCCGCGTGATGCGGTGGTGATGGAGGAGTTGAGTTATCCGCCGGCGCGAGAGGCGTTTCGCGCAGCGGGCGCCGAGGTGCTCGCCGTCGGCCTCGACGACGCGGGCATGCGCATCGACGAGCTGGAGACGACCTGCCGCAAGCGGCGCGTTCGCGCCGTCTACGTGACGCCGCACCATCAATTCCCCACCACTGTCGTGCTGAAGCCGGACCGCCGGCTGCGTCTCTTGGCGCTCGCCGAGCAATTCGGCTTCGCCATCGTCGAGGACGATTACGATCACGAATTCCATTTCGTCCGCCAGCCGATGCTGCCGCTCGCAAGCTTCGATCCCTGGGGCAAGGTCGTCTATATCGGCTCGATGTCGAAACTGCTCACGCCGAGCCTGCGCCTGGGCTACATCGCGGCACCCAAGCATCTCGTCGATCGCGCGGCAGCCGAGATCATGATGATCGATCGCCAGGGGGATCCCGCGACCGAGCTTGCGGTTGCCGAGCTGATCGCCGACGGCGAGATCCACCGCCACACGCGCAAGGCGATGCGGATTTATGCCGAGCGCAGGCTCGTCATGGCAAAGCTGCTTACCGAACGCTTCCGGGGTTCGATCGACTTCACCCTACCCGATGGGGGCCTCGCGATCTGGGTGCAATTCGCGGCCGGGATCGACATGGACGAGCTCCAACGCGCCGCACGGGCCAAAGGCGTGAAGTTCCTGCCAAGCAACGCCTTCACCATCTCCGGCGGCTCGGTCCGCGCGACGCGCCTCGGCTTCGCCAGCATGAATGCGGCCGAACTCGACACCGCGACCCGCCGGCTTCGCCAGGCGATGGGTACGGTGGCCTAGTGCGGCGTCACTCCGCCACGGTCACGGGCTTGCCGATCAGCACCCAGCGCGTTCCATCAAACCGCTTCAGCTGCATCGTGTGCATGGGGAAATAATTGTCGGGGCTGGTGTTGAGCGCGATCCCCGGCAGCAGCAGCGGAAGCTTCACGTCCTTCATGTTCAGCGCCTGCTTCATCACGTTGGCGCGCGTCAGCTCGTCGCCGCACTGTTTCAGCACATAGACCATGGCCTCCGCCGCGATGTAGCCGCCTGGTCCTTCGGCGTTCGAGGCCTGATCCTGCGAGGGCGTATATTTCTTGTTCCACTCGAGATAGGCCTTTGCGTCCGGATCATTGGCCCATTGGGGATCGGTCGGATTGATATAGCTGTCGGCCGAGATCACACCTTTGAGCCGGTCGTTGCCGACGGGCCCGACCACGCTTTTGGCACTTGCCACATAGGGCAGGAAGATGAGCGCGTTCCATCCCACCTGGTCACGGGCCGCGCTGATCGCCTGCGCGGCGGCACGGCTTTGCGCCGCCAGGTAGATCGTATCGGCGCCAGCGCTCTTCAACGAGATGATTTGCGAGGTCACGGTCGGGTCGGTCACCGCATAGGTCGTCTTCGCGACGATCATCGACTTCGCCTTGTCGCCGAGCGCGGCCGTGAACGGATCGACATGGTCGCCACCGAAATCGTCATCCTGGGCGAGGATGCCGATCTTGGCGTCGGGATGTTCCTTGAGGATGTATCTCGCCATGATGGTGGCCTCGACCGCATAGGTCGCCTGCAGCGTCATGGTCCACGGATATTTCTTCGGCTCGACGAGCGACTGCGACCCCGTCGTGACGAAAAGCTGCGGGATCTTGCGGGCATTGAGATAGGGCCGCACCGCGATGTTGGTGGGCGTGCCCAACTGCCCGAACATGAGGAGCACCTTGTCCTGTTCGACGAGGCGCCGGGTCAGCTCGACCGTCTTGGGCGGGCTGTATCCGTCGTCGAGCGCGATGAAATTGATCTTGCGCCCGTTGACGCCGCCCTGGTCGTTGATCCAGTTGAAATAGCCCGCCATCTGGCGCTCGATCGGGGTCGTGGGCGAAGCCGGGCCCGAGAACGGCCAGGTATTGCCGATCTTGATCTCGGTATCGGACGCGCCCGAATCATAAGTGCCCGCGGCCCATGAACCGGACGCCGCAAGGCACAGGACAAAGGCGGCGGCGAAAGTACGCTGCATGATCGATCCTCCCTGTTATTCGGCGGGCATGCCCGCCTTGGTAAGCCCGTCATAGAGACGTTGACGCAGCGCGAGATAGCGCGGGTTCGTCGAACTATCGAGCGCCTTGAATTGCGCCACGGTGCGGATGCGCGCGGTGTCGGGCGCAAGATAGCGCTGCAACGCCGCGCGGGCATCGTCCACGTGGCCGTCGAGGGCAAGGGCGGCGATGAGCCACGGCGCCGAGGTCGGCGAGTTGGGGCTCGCCGCCTCGGCGCTCTTGAACGCGTCGATCGCCTGATCGTCCTGGTGCAGCATCATGTAGGCCTGCCCCTGCTGCACCTCGAGCGCAGGAAGGACCGGATCGCGTGGGCTCAACCGGATCGCCTTGGCGACGGTCTTCAGCGCCTCTTCCGGCTCTCCCATCGCGATCTGCGCGCTGGCGAGCGAGATATAGGAGCCGATATAGCTTGGGTTCAGCGCCAGGCTGCGCTGCTCCTGCTCGATCGCGGCGTCGGGGTGCCCCTCCGCCAGCATCAGCCAGGCGTCCGCATGGTGCACGAGGTAGTAGCGGGTATCGAGCGCCAGCGCGCGCTTGATCAGATCATCGGCCTGGGCGATGTCGGCCTGACGGTCCGTGCTGCTGTTGGCGGCCGCGGTCGCGTAGCGGACACCGAGGATGGACAGCGCGCGCACATTGTTGGGATCGGCCTTCAGCGCCTGCTGGCAAAGGGGCTCGACCGACCCGGATTCGGGACGGCTCAGCCCAAGGCGCAGGAAGGCCGCCTCGCACCGCATGGCCAAATCCTCGGCATCGGCGTTCGCGGTCGGCGCGGCCGGAAGCCGCGCCGCTTCGATGCCTGCAAGCTCGATCTGCATCCGCCGCGCCAGGCGGGTGACGATGTCGTCCTGCATCTGCAGCATGTCGGTGCGGTCGGCGTCGAACTGATCGGCCCAAAGGGTGGCGCCGCTTTGCGCATCGATGAGCTGCACGTCGACGCGGACCCGCTTGCCCGACGGCTCGACGCTGCCCTCGAGCGCGTAGCGCACCCCCAGATCCTTGCCGATCTGCATCACCGTCTGCGACGAGCCGCGATAGGTTGCGGCCGTGTCGTTGGCGATGACGAAGGACCCGGGAAGGCGCGACAGATAGGAGGTAAGCTCCTCGGTGATGATCTCGGCGAGATAATCCTGACCTGGATCGCCGCTCAGATTGGCGAACGGCAGCACCACGATCGAAAGCCGCGCCGCCTCCGGCGATGCCGCGGTCGCCGACGTGGAGAGCGCCGGCGGCGACGCGGGCGACGGCACGATGCGCCCGTGGAGCTGCCACGACGTGACGCCGACGATCGCCGCGATCACGCAACCGGCCGCGATCGCCGCGAGAGCCCATCGGTTCCGGCGCGATCGCGCCGCCTGCGCGCGCACGCCTTTGCCGGCAAGATCGACCGAGAAGACATGCACCGGGTTCGGGATGTTCTTGAGCCGGTGGTCGCCCTCGTCGATGAGCGTGATGTCGATCTTGCCCTCGATCTGCTGCCGCGAAGCGTCGGTGAGCGCGATGCCGCCCGCCGGCGCGATCGCCTCGAGACGGGCCGCGACATTCACCCCGTCGCCCAGCAGATCCTGCTCCTGCACCACGACGTCGCCGAGATTGATGCCGATGCGGAACTCGATGCGCCGGTCCTGCGGCTCGAGCGCGTTGCGGACGCCCATCCCGCGCTGCACCTCGACGGCGCAGCGGACGGCATCGACCACGCTTGCGAACTCGAGCAAGAGCCCGTCACCCGAGGTTTTCACGATGCGACCCCGGTGACGCTCGATCGCCGGCTCGATCAGCTCGTTGAGGAGGGCGCGGAGCCGCGCGATCGTGCCTTCCTCGTCGGCGGCGACGAGACGGCTGTACCCAGCGACATCGGCCGCCACGATCGCCGCCAGGCGGCGCTCGACATGCGTATCCTCCAGTGCCGGCACTCCTTCGCGCGTCCGGCCGGATTTTAGCGAAGGCAGGCCGCCGGCGCTACCGCGCCAGGCTTGGCATCAAGGACAACGCGTTGCCGCGCTCGATCAAGGCGAGATCGGCGGCGCCGAAGCCCATCTGCCGCAAATCGCCGACCGTCGCCTCGACCGGCACATAGGGGCAATCGCTCCCGAACAGCAGGCGCTTCGGCGTGGTGAGCTTCAATAACGCGGCCATGGCGGGCGGGTTGGCGACGCTGACCACGTCGAAATTGAGTTTCTGCAACTCGGCCACGATGCCGTTCGGCATCCGGGCCGCGAGATCGGCGCGCGAGCGCGCCAAGCCGCCGATCCGATGCGCCAGCATCGGCATGCATCCGCCGCCATGGGCGAAGATGAACTTGATGTCAGGGCAGCGCTGGAACGTCCCGCCGAAGAGCAGGCTCGCAATCGCGCGCGTCGTGTCGAAGGGATATTCCATGATCGGCGGATTGATGCCCGGAAGCAGCCCGGTGCAGCAGGCGGCAACCGTCGGATGGAAGAAGATCGTGGCCTTGCGCCGGTTCAACTCGTCGAACACCGGCGCGAAGGCCGGATCGCCAGGCCACTTATCCTCGTAATTGGTCTGCATCTTGTAGCCATCGGCCTTAAGCACGCTCGCCGCATACTCGATCTCCTTGAGGCATTCATCGACATGCGGCAGAGGCAGCAGCGCAAAGGTGCCGAACCGGCCGGGATGGTCGGCGACCAGCCGCGCCGCGAACTCGTTGCACTCGCGCGCAAGACGCGCGGTAGCCTGCGGCTCGTTGGGCCGCACGATATGGGTTGAGATCGAGGTGATCGCCGTGGCGATGCCGTTCTTGTCCATCGAGTCGAGCGACATCGCGGGCGTCCATTGGGCGACGCGCGCGAAATCCAAGGCGCGGTTCGACATGCGCTCGCGCTCCTCGGCAAGCCAGCGCGGCGGGACGATGTGGTGATGGACATCGATGCGGTGGGCCTTCGGTGGGGCATCGCTCATGACGGGCTCTCCTCCTTCGTTTGGGGGCAACAGTGCCCGAGGCATTTTCGCGCCGCAAGGATGGCGGGGGCCCGCGTCGGCTTGACCCCCGTGCAGGGGCGCGCTACGAGCCTTGCTCGGCGGCGGGTGTAGCTCAGTTGGTTAGAGCGCCAGATTGTGGATCTGGATGTCGTCGGTTCGAATCCGATCACTCGCCCCAATAAATCCATGTGTCAGCCCAAGTCTCGCGTGCCGCGGAGGTGAGTGGTCCTGGCGCGATCCAATAGAACGAGTCCTTCAAGGACCTCGCGAAGCCGCTATGATCGCGAGACTGGGAGGTCGCCATCAAGATGAAGCTAACGCCCCTCTTCGCGCTTGCGTTTTCGTCCGCCCTGTTCCTCCACGGTCCGGCCCTCGCGGCGGAGCCTTTCGAGATTCCGGCCATCGTCTCGCTGACGGGTCAGGGCGCGTTCCTGGGCGGCCAGGTGCATGACGCGCTTCAGCTGCTGGAAAAGACCGTGAACGGGACGGGCGGCATCCACGGCGCCCCGGTGCACATGGATTTTCACGACGACCAGTCGAACCCCCAGATCTCGGTGCAACTCATGAACGAGGTCGTGGCCGCTCATGCCCCGATCGTGCTGGGCTCCACCCTGGTCGCCGATTGCAATGCGATGTCGCCGCTCACCAAGCAAGGTCCGGTGCAATATTGCTTCTCCCCTGGCATCCACCCGCCGGCCGGCAGCTATGTCTTCACCTCCAGCACCTCGACGCTCGATCTGGAAAAAGCGCTGGTCCGGTATTTCCGGCTCAAGGGCTGGACCCGGCTGGCGCTCGCCACCAGCACCGACGCCACCGGCCAGGACGCCGACCGCGGCTTTTCCGAAGTCCTCGCCGATCCTGAGAACAAAGCGGTGACGCTTGCGGCGCATGTCCATTTCAACGTGACCGACGTCAGCGTCTCGGCACAGATGGAGCAGATTCGCGCCGCCGGTCCCCAGGCGGTCATCGTGTGGAGCACCGGCTCGCCGGTCGGCACCCTGCTGCGCGGCCTGATCCAGGCCGGCATCGATCTTCCGGTCGGCACCACCGGCGGCAACATGACCTATGCCCAGATGAAGCTCTTGAGCCAGGTGCTGCCCAAGCAATTCTATTTCCCGTCCGCGGAATGGCCGATCGGCGATGATCCGCGCGTCAAGCTCGATCCCGCCGTCATCGCCAAGCAGAAGCAATATTACGCCGCCTTCGCCGAAGCCGGCCTCAGACCGGACGAGGGGTCGGTCCTGGGCTGGGATCCCGGCACCATCGTGATCGACGCGCTGCGCGCGCTTCCCGCCGGCGCCACCGCGACGCAAGTGCGCGACCACATCCTTCAGCAAAAGAAGCAGCCCGGCGTCAACGGCATGTATGATTTCGTCGCGGTCCCCCAGCGCGGCCTGTCACTCGACGACGTCGTGATCACGGCCTGGGACGCCGACAAAGGTGGCTGGCGCCTCGTGTCCGAGCCGGCCGGCGCGCCGCTCGCCCCGTGACCGGGATGAGCGGGGCCCTGGTCACGCTGTGCGCGGCGGCAGACGTGTCAGAGGAAACGCCGCGGCAAGTCGAGTGCGGCGGCGAAACCTATGCGGTGTTCCAGCGCGGGTCCGAGTATTTCGTGACCCAGGACCAGTGCACGCACGGGCCGGGCTTCCTCTCCGAGGGGATTGTGATCGGCGACGAGATCGAATGCCCGTTCCACCAGGGCCGCTTCGATTTGCGCAGCGGCGCCCCGACCGCGCCGCCCTGTTTCGAGCCGATCCGCGTCTGGACCGCCCACGTCGTTGACGGAAGCATCTGCATCGACCCCGCGGAGCGGCGATAAGCCGGCCTTCTGCATAAGAGAGCCCGTGTCAGGGTTGGCGTGACCGCCGCGAGCGGCTAGATTTGCGCGCGGACCCGAGGCACCACAAACAAGGAGAGCGGTATGGCGGACGACACAAAGCTACCCGACGCGATGTCCAACCCGATCGGCGGCGCGGCGCGCGGCGGGAGCGAGGGCTCCAACATCGAGCCGCGCCTTGCCTATCGCGACCTGCGCCAATGGATCGAAGAGGCGCAAAAGCTCGGCGAGCTGCGCACG
>DATJLY010000469.1:0-3199 GCA_035509095.1 Allostellaceae bacterium
AACCATATGGGGCTTCATGCGCGCCTCATGAGCCAGGCCCTGCGCAAGCTCACGGGCTCGATCTCCAAGTCGCGCGCGATGGTGATCTTCATCAACCAGATCCGCATGAAGATCGGCGTCATGTTCGGCAATCCCGAAACCACGACCGGCGGCCACGCGCTCAAATTCTATGCGTCGGTCCGGCTCGATATCCGCCGCATCGGCCAGATCAAAGAGCGCGAGCAGGTGATCGGCAACCAGACCCGCGTGAAGGTGGTGAAGAACAAGATGGCGCCGCCGTTCAAGGTGGTGGAGTTCGACATCATGTATGGCGAAGGGGTTTCAAAGCGCGGCGAGCTTCTGGACCTCGGCATCCAGGCGGGCGTCGTCGAGAAATCCGGCTCCTGGTTCTCCCATGACGGTCAGCGCATCGGTCAGGGCCGCGAGAACGCGAAGACCTTTCTAAAGGACAATGCCGCCGTCGCCGACGCGATCGAGCGCGCGATCCGCGCCAATGCGGGTCTCGTCGCCGACGCGATGATGGCCGCCCCCGACGCCGGCCCCGAGGCCGAATAGACCGCCGCCCCGCGCCGCCGGCGGCCAATCCGCCGGCGGCGCGGGTGAGGGACGGGAGTCCTGCTTCGTCGAACTTTACAACGAGTCGACGCGTCGGCTTAATGCGCCGCGGGCGAGGGGGCGTGCGCGCATGGCCGAGGCAGAGAAGACCGAGCAGCGACACATCTGGCGCTTCTTCCGCGCCGGCGGCTTTGACCAGGTTCGGATCGATCGCGGCAGCGATGCGGCGGCGCTCGCGACGCTTGACCAGAAATTATGGGTGGCGCTCGCCTGTCCGACGCGCGGCGTCGAGTTCGACGAGCGAACGTTCGACCTCATCGATACGGACAAGGACGGCCGCATCCGCGCCCCCGACATGATCGACGCCGTGGCCTGGACCACGTCGCTCTTGAAAGACCCCGATAGCCTCGCGCGCGAAACCGACACGCTGGCGCTCGACGCCATCGATGACGCGGCGCCGCTGGGCCATGACATCCGGGCGTCGGCCGAGGCGATCCTCGCCATGCTGCACAAGGCCGGGGCGACCCAGATCTCGTTGCAGGATGCGCTCGATATCGAAGCCATCTTCGACGGCACGCCGTTCAATGGCGACGGCATCATAACGACGGCCTCGGCCGAGGACGATGCGACCCGCGCCGTGCTCGTAGAGATCATGGATTGCCTCGGCACCGAGACGGATCGCTCGCGCCTGCCGGGCGTGTCGCAGGCCATCGTCGACCGTTTTTTCGCCGAGGCGGCGGATTTCTGCGCCTGGCATCGCGAGGCGACGGCCGCGGTCGACCGGCTTTTGCCGTTGGGCGATGCGACCGACGACGCGGCGGCGCTCGTGGCGGCGCTTGCGCCCAAGCTCGATGATTTCTTCGCCCGCGTGGCGCTCGCCGCGTTCGATCCGCGCGCGGCCGACGCGCTCAATCCACCGGTCGCGAGCTATGAGGCGTTTGCCGGCGAGACGCTCGCAAGCGATGGCGCCGAGATCGCCGCGTTGCCGCTCGGCCATGTCGAGGCCGGGCAAAAGCTGCCGCTCGGCGCCGGCGTCAATCCGGCTTGGGCGGAACGGGTGGCGCGGTTTGGCGCGACCGTGGTGACGCCGCTTCTGGGCGCGCGGGATGCGCTGAGCGCGGCCGATTGGGAGACGCTGAAGCTGCGCTTTGCGCCGCATGCGGAATGGATCGCGCGCAAGCCCGAGACCGCGGTCGCAAAGCTCGGGCTCGACCGGCTCGAAGCGCTGCTCGATCCCGCGATCAAGGCGCGGATCGATGCGTTGATCGCGCGCGACAAGGCGCTCGAGCCGCAGATGAATGCGATCTCCCAGGTCGAAAAGCTGGTGCGGCTGAAGCGCGACCTGCTGCCGCTTCTCAACAATTTCGTGTCGTTCAAGGATTTCTATACCCGCACCGGCAAGGCGATGTTCCAGGCGGGAACGCTCTATCTCGATGCCAGAAGCTGCGATCTCTGCATCAAGGTCGAGGACGAGGCAAAGCATGCGCAGCTCGCGACGTTGTCGCGGATCTATCTCGCTTATTGCAAATGCACGCGGAGCGGCGGCAAAGAGGCGATGACCATCGCCGCCGCCTTCACCGCCGGCGATGCCGACAATCTTCTGGTCGGACGCAACGGCGTCTTCTATGACCGCAAGGGACGCGATTGGGACGCGACCATCATCAAGATCGTCGAGCATCCGATCAGCCTGCGCGAAGCGTTCTGGCTGCCTTATCGTCAGGCCGCGCGCTTCATGGGCGATCAGGTGCAGAAATTCGCGGCCGCCCGCTCCGCCGCATCGCAGACCCAGCTCACCCAGACGATCGCGCGCAGCGAGACCCAGATCGCCGCCCCGGCCGCAGCACCCGCGGCCGCCGCTCCGGGGACGCCGCCCGCCGCGACGGCGCAGCAGCAGGCGTTCGATGCGGCGCGCTTTGCCGGCATCTTCGCGGCGATCGGCCTTGCCATCGGCGCCATCGGCACCGCCATCGCCTCGCTCGTCACGGGGTTCTTGCGGCTCACCTGGTGGCAGATGCCGCTTGCCATCCTGGGCATCATCCTGATCGTGTCGGGGCCGTCTTGCGTCATCGCGTTCCTCAAGCTGCGAAGCCGCAATCTCGGCCCGCTGCTCGATGCCTCGGGCTGGGCCGTCAATACGCGGCTCAGGATCAATCTGCCGTTCGGCCGGACCCTGACCTCGCTGGCGCAGCTTCCGCCGGACGCGGAACGCTCGCTCAGCGATCCTTATGCCGAACGCAAGCAGCCCTGGGTGTGGTACCTGGTCCTGATCCTGGTGCTCGTCGCCGCCTACGTGGTCTGGCACCAGCATGCCCGGTGGTGGCACTGAGCGGGGCGGGGCCAACTTTACAGAGTCGCGCCGCTCGGGCTAAATCGGACTAGGCGCGCCGCCCCGGAAGGACCAAGTAAGTCCCATGCTGACCAACGATATTCGTGCCGCCTTCCTGGGGTATCTGGCCCGGCACGGCCACGAGGTGGTGCCGTCGAGCCCGCTCGTCCCCCGCAACGACCCGACCCTGCTCTTCACCAATGCCGGCATGGTGCAGTTCAAGAACGTCTTCACCGGCGTCGAGAAGCGCGC
This sequence comes from Allostellaceae bacterium, assembly GCA_035509095.1. Classification (GTDB taxonomy): domain Bacteria; phylum Pseudomonadota; class Alphaproteobacteria; order ATCC43930; family CGMCC-115725; genus DATJLY01. The sequence continues at coordinate 3,134 of DATJLY010000469.1, forward strand.
CTACAGCCGTGCCACCACGGCGCAAAAATGCGTGCGCGCCGGCGGCAAGCATAACGACCTCGAAAA
>DATJLY010000470.1:0-3938 GCA_035509095.1 Allostellaceae bacterium
GGGCCGCCGGCCTTGCACGAACGCGATCGCCAGCGCCACCACCATGAAGCCCAGCATCGAGGGCGCCAGGATCAAGGCAAGGGACTGGTTGAACACCGCGACAGTCGCGAGCACGCGCGGATACATCATGGCGGTCGCAAGCGTGATGCCGGCGCTGGCCTGGCGCGTGGTCGCGGGCTCGGACGCTGCCTGTCGCGCCAGGACGACGGTCGTTGTGGTCGAGGAATAGATTCCGCCAAGCGCCGCCATCCACATGCCCGCGCCCGGAACGAGATAGCGCTGCAGGAGATAGCTCGCATAGCTGAAACTGCATACGACCAGGAGCGCGAGCCACGCCGCGCGCGGCGTGATGGTGGTCAGCGTCGTCACCGGCCGGTCCGGCAAAAGCGGCAGCACGATGCCGGTGAGGATCAGGAACTGCGCGGCAGTCGTGATCTCCTTCATGTCGACCCGGCGCGCGAGCTCGTGAAGCTGCTCGCGGCTCGTGAAGAGCAGGACGGCAGCGACGGTGGTCGCGACCGCGACCCAAGGGTCCATGGCGAGCGCGATGGCGCCAAGGCAATAGGCGTAAAGATTGAGCAGCGGGGTCATCAACCCGACATCGGGATGGCCTTCCGCGTCGGGCGCCCGAAGTTGCTCGTGGTAGTAGGTGAAAAGCCACGCGCCCAGAACGAGAAGACCCGCCGCGAACGGCACGAGGCTCGTCTTGTCGAAGGCGTAGAGCATGCCGCCGAGGATCGCCAGCATCGGAAAACTGCGGATTCCGCCCGGCCGGCGCACGCCCGCGCGCTCGAACACGTCCTCGTAGGCAAGGCCCAGGAAGAAGCTCAATCCCAACAGCAGCGCGACCCCGCCGGCAGACGGGGTCATGAGGCGCCGCGGATCACCGCGGGATGGCCTTGTTCGCCCAGGCGATGATCAGCGCGGAGATCTCTTTGCTGTTCTTCTCCATCATCATCACGTGGCTGTTGCCGTGGATGCCATGGTCGGCGAGCTTCACCCAATCGGCCTTGACGCCCGCCTGGCGCAGATAGTTGACGGTGCAATGATCATAGGGCGCGTGATAGGACGCCTCCGACGTCAGCACCAGCACCGGCATCTTCTCGAGGTTGGGAAGCTGCCGCGCGGGCGCCACCTGTTGCCAGCAGCGCACGAGGCCGGGCCCCTCCGCCTTGTCCTCCTGCACGAAGCGGAGCTCGGAGGCGTCCTTCACCGGCGGGTCATAGGTCAGCGGCACGTCGGTCGGGCCCCAGGCAAGCGCCACGCCGCCATATTTGAACCAGTCGGGCGCGCCAATGAATTGCACATCATGGACCGGCGGCCCGTTGGGCTCGATCGCGAGGATGCCTTTGACGAGGGTGGGCCGCGCGTCCGCGACCGGCCACACGAATGCGCCCGCCTGTGAATGGACCAGCAGGATCGACGGCCCGATCTTGTCCACGAGCGCGATGAGCGCGGCGGAATTCAGCTCCTGCTGCCGGTGGAAATTCTTGATCGACGGCAGTTGCGAGGAGACGAGCTGCTGCACGGAAGGATCGCCGAGCCCATTGCCGCCGGGCCATTGCGTGTGGAGATGGGCTTGCGGCCAGGAATTGAATTTCTCCTGCGCGACATAACGGCCTTGGTTGTTCCCCATGTCCGTCTGGTCGTTGGGGCCATATTCGTCGGGGTAATAGGCCGAACGCCCCTTGCCGACCTGATCGACGACATAGACGGCATAGCCCGCGCGCACGAAATCCTGCGCCCAGCCTTCGCGGCCATCGGGCGTGCCGGTGTAGTTGGTGCCCGACATGGTGCCGCCATGAACCATGATGACGGGGTAGGGGTGCAGCTTCTTCGCCGGGATCATGTATTCGGCATACATCTGGCCGACCATGTACTGCTTGTCGTTCTTCGTGACGACATGGCCGCCGACATAAAGCCAGCCGGTCTTTTCAAGGACCAGCGGCGCCTCCTTGGCTTCCGCTGCGCCCGGCAGTGCCGCCGCCGCGGCCATGCACCAGGCGGCGATCGTCGTGATCAGCATCTCCTTCATGTCCCGCGCCCCCTCGTCATCACGGCAGTTCGTAGCCAACCGCGGCTTCGCTCTCCAAGGTCTTCTTGACCGCCGGCCGCGCCATCATGCGGGCGTAATGCGCGTCGAGACGCGGACGTGCGCCGTGCGACGGGCCTTGCGAGCCGACAAAACGCCAATACAGCCGAAAGAGATGGATGTCGGCGATCGAATAGCGGCCGACCGCCCAGTCACCCGTCAGTCTTTGCTCGGCGAGCGCGAACGCGGCGCGCCACGCCTCGGGTCCCGCGCGGCGAGAAGGATGGATCGTCGACGCGATGAACGACATCCACGAGATCGCTTGCGCCTCGGCCTCGATGCCGCCGTCCGGGAAAAGGCCGGCCTGCGGATGCGTCTTCGCGAGGTAGTAGAGGATGCCGGCCACTTCGGTCATCGGCCTGCCGTCGATCAGCAAGGTGGGCACTTTGCCTTCGGGATTGAGCGCCAGATAGGCCGGATTGCGCTGTTCGCGCTTCGAGAAGGACAAGGGCCGCGCCTCGAACGGCACGCTGATTTCGTGGAGCGCGATATGCGGTGCCATCGAGCTGGCGCCGGGCGAGAAATAGAGAGTGAGCATGCCTGCCTCCTTGACGCCACCCTATCTCCTCTTGCCGAGAGACGAAGAAAAAAAGTTAGGATGGGTTCTCGCGACGGCTCGGGGAGATGCTGGATGGCCAGGAAGAAAAAGCGCAACGGCGATAGCGGCGAGCTGTTGGAGCAAGCGAAGGAGGGACCCGAGGTCGAGCAATACTGGCATGTCGACGGTCACGCGAAGCTGCGTCCGCCGCCCAAGAAGTACAATTACGCCGAGGAGCTGGCCTATCTTCAGCTCGAGCTGATCAAGCTTCAGGAATGGGTGCGCTCGAAGCATCTGCGGCTCTGCGTCCTGTTCGAGGGGCGCGACGCGGCGGGGAAGGGCGGCGTCATCAAGCGCATCACCGATCCCCTGAACCCGCGCGTGTGCCGGCACGTGGCGCTTGCCACGCCGACCGAGCATGAGCGCGGGCAATGGTATTTTCAGCGCTATGTCGCCGAGCTGCCCGCGGCCGGCGAGATCGTGCTGTTCGATCGGAGCTGGTACAACCGCGCGGGCGTCGAGCATGTCATGGGCTTCTGCACCGACGCCGAATACCGCGAATTCCTGCGCGCCTGCCCGCACTTCGAGGAGATGCTGATCCGGTCGGGCATGATGCTTTTCAAGTATTGGTTCTCGGTGAACGACGCAGAGCAGGAGCTGCGCTTCCAGGACCGCATGCACAATCCGATCAAGCGCTGGAAGCTGTCGCCCATGGACATCGAATCACGCCGGCACTGGGTCGATTACTCGCGGGCGAAGGACGCGATGTTCGCGGCGACCGATAGCAAGGTCTGCCCCTGGTACGTGGTGAACGCCGACAACAAGAAGCGCGCGCGGCTCAATTGCATCGCCCATCTTTTGTCGCAAGTTCCTTACGATGACCTGATCCCGGTCGAGCTCAAGCTGCCGAAGCGGCAATCCGACGACGGCTACAAGCGCCCGAAGATGTCGAGCCAGCATTTCGTGCCGGAGCGGTATTGACGACCGCGCTGTGGCAACGCGCCGCCGGGCCCGGTAAGGTCGGCCGACAGCTACCGGGAGAAACGCGATGCCCGACGACCAGAGGACTCCGGCGCCCGATCACGCGGCTCATTTCGGCCGGGCGAGGACGCTCGACGAGCTGCAGGTGCTGATCGAGCCGCTCAACGTGGTGACCGGCTGGGGACACCGCGAGGGCGCACGGTCGGCCGAGCCGGCTTCGCCCTATCTCACCTATGTCTGGCGCTACAAGGAATGTCGCGCGGCCCTCGAGGCCGCCTCGAAGCTCATCAGCTCGGAGGAGGCGGGGCGGCGTATCCTGAATTTCCG
>DATJLY010000471.1:0-2228 GCA_035509095.1 Allostellaceae bacterium
GACGACGCGGTGGCGGCGATCGCCCGTCTCGCCGCCAAGGTCAACGGGTCGGTCGAGAACATCGGCGCGCGCCGGCTGCAAACGGTGATGGAGCGCGTGCTCGATGAGGTGAGCTTCAGCGCAGCCGACCGAAGCGGCGAGAAAGTGAGGATCGACGCGAATTTCGTCGAGCGCCATATCGGCGACCTCGCCGCAAACACCGATCTGAGCCGGTTCATTCTATAGGGGCACGCCGGCCGTCTCTGGCGCGCTCGGGCTACGGCCTAATAAGATGAATAACGACCACCCGCACGGAGCCCGCCCATGGTCCCACTCGTTCTGACCTTCGTCGGCGACGACCGGCCGGGACTCATCAGCGAGATCTCGCAGGCGGTCGCGGCGCATGGCGGGACCTGGCTCGAGAGCCGCTCGGTGCGGCTCGCGGGCAAATTTGCCGGCGTGGTGCTGGTTCGGATTCTGGACGAAAACCTCATCCCGCTCGAATCGGCGCTGGCGAAGCTCGCGCCTTCGGGCCTTCGGGTCTCGATCGAGCGCGGCGCGGCGGCCGAGTCTGAGAAGCCAGCTCGGACGGTCAAGCTCGACGTCGTCGGCAATGAGCGGCCGGGCATCGTGCGCGACGTGACGCACGCGCTCACCCGCTTCGGCGTCAATATCGAGGAGTTCGCGAGCGGCCTCGAAGGCGAACCGTTTACCGGCGTCCAGATGTTTCATGGCTCCGCGCGCCTTAGCGTCCCCGAGGGTCTCAAGCTCGAAGACCTGCGCAAGGCGCTGGAGAAGCTCGCGGCCGAGATTATGGTCGACCTTAATGTGGGCGAGGGCGAGCCCGGGGCCTGACCGGCCCTCCGCCCTTGCGCGCCCTCGCCGGCATTGCCATAAGGGCCGCCCTTCCCCGCCCCTAAACTCAAGCGAAGAAATGGCGAAGTTTCCTGAACGTGTGTTCTCCGGCGTTCAGCCGACGGGCAATCTGCATCTCGGCAACTATCTCGGCGCGATCAAGCGCTTCGTCGAGATGCAGAAGACGCATCCGTGCATCTATTGCGTCGTCGACCTGCACGCGATGACCTTGCCGCACGAGCCCGAGCAACTCGCCCGCACCACCCGCGAGGTGACCGCCGCCTTTCTTGCTTGCGGCATCGATCCGAAGGCCAATATCGTCTTCAACCAGAGCCGGGTGGCCGAACACGCCGAGCTGACCTGGGTGTTCGATTGCGTAGCCCGGCTCGGCTGGCTCAACCGCATGACCCAGTTCAAGGAGAAAGCAGGCAAGGACCGCGAGAACGCGTCGATCGGGCTTTACAACTATCCGGTGCTGATGGCGGCGGACATCCTCGTCTACAAGGCCACGCATGTGCCCGTCGGCGACGACCAGAAGCAGCATCTCGAGCTGGTGCGCGACATCGCGCAGAAGTTCAACAATGATTTCGCCGCCTCGATCGCCGCCCACGGCCATGGGCGCGCCTATTTTCCGCTGCCCGAACCCTTGATCCAGGGGCCGGCAACGCGGGTTATGAGCCTGCGCGACGGCGCGAAGAAGATGTCGAAATCCGACACCTCCGAGAACGCCTATATCGCACTCACCGACGACCCGGACGCCATCGCGCAGAAGATCCGCCGCGCCAAGACCGATCCAGAGCCGCTGCCGAGCGAGGTCGAGGGTCTCGAGCGGCGCCCCGAAGCCGACAATCTCATCGGCATCTTCGCCGCCCTGAACGACGAGACCAAGGCCGACGTGCTCGAGCGCTTCGGCGGCGCCCAGTTCTCCGCGTTCAAGACCGCGCTCGCCGACCTTGCGATTATGAAGCTTGCCCCGATTCGCGCCGAAATGCTGCGGCTTGCGGCCGATCCGGCCTTTACCGACAAGGTCCTGGCCGAAGGGGCGGAGAAGGCGCGCGCCATCGCCCGGCCGAACATGGACGCGATCAAAGATATCCTCGGGCTTTTGCGCTAGCCGCCCGGACGCACAGCCATGCGCTCCGTCCTGGAGCGGTGGCGGCGGCGACAAATGGGCGAAATCTTGTCCCAGCCGCATTTTACCGGCGCGCCCCAATGTTTTTAGCGCCTTACGACTCGGTTTAGTTTCGCCCTCAATTTTCACGGCGTTGGCCCCCGCGAATGACGGGGTGGCGCGAGGCGCGCAGGACGCTGACAACTTTGCACACAAATTTAAACAAAGGCGGCGCCGCCGCGGCAGCACGCGAGGGCAAATCGGCACATATTGCGGCTCGCGG
>DATJLY010000472.1:0-14353 GCA_035509095.1 Allostellaceae bacterium
TGAAACCGATGATCGTGCCGCGCCGGCCGCTCTCGTCATGCAGCCGGAAGCTCGCGCGGATGCCATCCGCCAGCCGGTTCCAGTTGCCGCCGCGCGCGACCCGCTCGCAGGCATCGCCGGCGGCCGCGGATGTGATCGCGGCGTCGGCCGGCCCTTGCTCGTAACTGGGCTGCCAGCAATCGGCGACCCATTGGAAGACGTCGCCGAGCATGTCGTAAAGACCGAACGGATTGGGCTGGTACGAACCGACCGGGCTCGTGAAGGCGTAGCCGTCGCTGCACGGCAGCGGCCGGCTTCGATCGAGTTGCTGCTGCAGGCTTTGGTCGGCGTCGTTCTCGTACTGGCAGATCCGGCTTTCGTCGTCGCCCCAATAAAAGCGCGTCGTGGTGCCGCCGCGCGCGGCAAATTCCCATTCCGCCTCCGTCGGCAGCCGATAGCCATGCCCGGTCACTTTGCTGAGCCACGCCGCGTAGGCGAGCGCACCTTTGAAACCGACGCACACGACGGGATCGCGACCGGTCTGCGGGAAACCCGGGTCGCGCCACGAGAGATCGGGATCGGAAGCCCAGGTGGAGCCCTTGCGGGCATCGCAACCGGTCGGTGTGCGATTGAGCGTCGCGACGAAACGCGCGAACTCGGCGCGCGTCACGTCGAACCGGCCGATCGCAAACGGCTGTGTGACGCGCACCTTGTGCGCCGGCCGTTCGTCGCGCGGGCCTTGATCGTCTCCCATCATGAAGTCCCCGGTCGGCATCACCACCATCTCCGGGCAATCGGCGCAGTCCCGAAAGATCTTGCCCGGAGCGAGCGCCGCTTGCGGCGCGGGCGCAGGAGACGGGGGCGTGGCAAGCGCTTGTTGCGCCGGTGGGGGCGCTGGCGCCGGTGTCACCGCGTTGGCTGCCGGCGGCTGCGGCGGGGCCAGTGGCGGCGCCGCGGCGGTTTGCGCCGGCGGCGAAGCGGTGTGCCCGAGAACGGCATAGGCGCCGCCGCCGGCAACCACGATCAGCGCCACCACCGCCGCAGCAATGAGCCCGGTGCGGTTCGTCGAGGGTCGTGCCGGCGCGGGCATGCTGGTCGCGTTGGCGCTGCCCAGCACCATGTTGATCTGCTGCGACAACCGGTCGACCGCCTGGTCCCAGTTCTCGAATGCGTCGATCCATTGCCGGGTCGCGAACTCGTACGTGAAGGCGTCGTTCGGCAGCACGTCCTCGACCCGGACCGGGATCACGGTGAGGTTGTGCTGCCCGGCAAGCGCCATCTCTTTCTTGATCTCGTTGGAGTTGTTGGCGTTGCCCGTGAAGACGAGAACCATCACGCGCGCGCCGCGGATGGCATGCACGATCGCTTCCTGGAAATTCTCGCCCGGTCCGATGTCGCGGCTCGAGATCCAGCACCGGATGCCGCGCCGTTCGAGCGCCGACGTGATGGTCTGCGCCATCCGCCCGTCGCGCGACGAATGGCTGATGAAGACGCCGCCGGGCGGTGCCGGCGGCGTGGTCTCCTCGCTCATGACAGGGCTTTGCCCGGCGGCTTGGCGGCAAAGCGCGAGCCGCGCACGCACATGCGGCCTTCCGGATCCTGCCACAATCGCTCGGTCTGATGCAGGTGGCCCAGCGCGCGTGCCACTGCCTGGAAATCATACTCGGCAAGCGCGTCGGCGATGTCCGTGTAGTAAAGCGGCTTCTCGGCGATGAGGGCGAGGATGCGCTCGGCAAGATCGGGGATGATGTCGTCGACGGCGGCACGTCCGCGCTTGTCCGCCTTGCCTTTCACATAGTCCGCGATGCGGGCGCGGTCGGCATAGGCATAGGCGATTCTTTCATAGCGCTCCTTGGGCACGCCTTCGGGGATGGTCGCGTCGATGCCGAGCTTTGCGGTCGTTGGCACCACGCCGGGCGGCGTCGGCTGCAGGCTCGGGTCGAGCGGCTTGCCGCGGGCGTTGCTGACGATGACGAGGTCGCGGTCGGCCTGAACACGGGTGGCGATCGCCCATTCGACATCGATCGGGTTGTTGACGTCGATATCGTCGTCGACCACCACCACATGTTTCAGGTCCATGACCGACAGCGCCGCCAGAAGCGCGTTCTTGCCCTCGCCCGGCTGCTTCTTGATCGAGATGACGGCGTGCCAGAAGGCACATCCGCCCAAGGTCACGTTGATGTCGCGCACCTGCACGCCGGCGGTCTTGAGCGCCTGGCGGATCGCGGTGTAGCGGGTCGGCGCGGCAAGCCAGGTATTCTCCCACGGCATGTGCAGCGCGTAATAGATCGCGTCCTTGCGCATCGCGACGGCTTTGACGCGCACCAGCGGGTTCCAGTGCAATCCCCCCATGAGCCGCGTGAACTCGCCGAACCGTCCTTCGGGCCAATTCCAGCCGGTGGGCAGGATCTCCGCTTCCAGCACGATCTCGGAATCGGCGATGAAGGGCAGGTCGATGGTCTTGCAGCGCGCAAGCTCGACGCCTTTGCCCCGCAAGCCGCCGCTGATCGCCATTTCGTCGACGCCCAAGGGCGCGCGGTAGCCCGCGCCCATGATCTCGAACGGGTGGTTGCCGATGCTGATCGAGATGGGGCAGGGGCGTCCCGCCTTATAGGCGCGGTCGGCGATGAAGCGCATGTTGTTGGGCGTGACGAGGTCGATGCCGGTGAGGTTCTTCTCTTTGACGATGAAGCGGTAGATGCCGCTATTGAATCCGATTTCCGGATCGTGCGCGATGGCGATGCCCGCGGTGATCATCGGGCCGCCGTCATAGATCGACGACATCGGGATGGGCAGCTTGTAGAGATCGACATCGTCGCCTTCGAGCACGATCTCGTGCGCGGGCGCGGTGTTGACCGGGATCGGCGGCACCGGCTTTGCGATCGCCGCGGCCAGCTTCTGCTCGATCTCCGGATAGTCGCCGCAGCCCATCGACATGATCGCGCGCTCGCGCGTGCGGATGATGCCGGAGACGACCGGCATGTCGTAGCCGATGACGTTGTGGAAGAGGAGCGCCTGGTCCGATTGATCGACGAGCGTCGCGATGTGGCGAATATCGACCGGCTGCTCGAGGTCGACGAGCTGCTTCGTGCGCCTCAACCGGTCGAGAAATCCGCGGAACGTCTCTTCCATGCACCACTCCGTGTTCGCGGCCCGACCCTAGCACCGGCCGGGACAAGGCTCTACAACGCTCGCAGCCGAATCGAGGGAAGAACGTGGCTCACGCGACGACGATGCGGGCCTTGGTGCTCGAGCGCCACGGCGGGCTCCAGGATTTGAGGCTCGTCGAGGATTATCCGGTGCCGCGGCCGGGGCCGGGCGAAGCGGTCGTGCGCGTGCGCGCCGCCTCCTTTAACTATCACGACGTCTTTACCATGCGCGGCATGCCGGGCATCAAGGTGCCGCTGCCGGTGATCCCGGGCCTCGACATGGCGGGCGAGGTGGCGGCCGTCGGCGCGGGCGTCACCGGGAGCCACGAAGGCGACCGGGTGCTGGTCAATCCGCTCAACAAGCGCAAAGGGCTCTTGGGCGAGATGATGGATGGCGGCATGGCGGAATATTGCCGCGTCGACGTCGATCAGCTTCTTCCGGTGCCCAAAGAGGTGAGCTTCGAGGATGCGGCGTCGCTGCCCGTCGCCTATGGCACGGCACATCGCATGCTGGTGACGCACGACACGGTGCGGGCCGGCGAGCGCGTATTGGTGCTGGGCGCCTCGGGCGGCGTCGGCACCGGGTCGGTGATCCTCGCAAAGCTGTTGGGCGCGCATGTGATCGCGTGCGCGTCGAGCGAGGCGAAGCTCCGGGCGCTGAAGGCGATCGGCGCCGACGAGGCGATCAATTACCAGGAGGTCGATTTCTCGAAATGGGCGATCGAGCGCTATGGCAAGCCGCAGCGGCGCTCGGATGAAGGCGGGGTCGATGTCGTCATCAATTTCACCGGCGGCGCGACCTGGGTCCCGTCGCTGCGATGCATCCGGCGCGGCGGCAAGCTTTTGGTGTGCGGCGCCACCGCCGGCTACGACCCCAAGGAGGATCTGCGCTATATCTGGAGCTTCGAGATCAAGGTGATCGGCTCCAACAGCTTTTATGACGACAACCTGACGGCGCTGATGAACCTGATCGCCGCGGGCCGGATGAAGCCGCTGATCGACCGCGTCCTGCCGCTCGAAGAGGCGGCCGAGGGGATGCGCCTCATCGAGGAGCGCGAGATCATCGGCAAGGTCGTGGTGACGCCGTGACCGATACCGATACGCCGACGCCCGAGCAGGTCGCGGCGCTGATTGGGCGCAGCCCCTATCACCAATGGCTGGGCCTCGAGGTGATCGCGGTCGGCTCGGATTCGATCGAGATCAAGGCGAAATGGCGCGAGGAGTGGGTGGTCAGCCCCGACCGCCGCTTCACCCATGGCGGCATCCTTGCGGCGCTCGTCGATCTCGCGGCGGATTGGGCGATGGTGGCGAAGACCGGACGCGGCGTGCCGACCATCGACCTGCGCGTCGATTACCACGCGGCGGCGATGCCCGGCGACCTCACCGTCAAAGGCAAGGTGATCCGCTTCGGCGGCCAGGTCTCGACCGCCGAGGCGCAGATCCTCGACGCTGCCGGCAAGCTGCTGGCCAGCGGCCGCGGCACCTATCTGACGGCGCCGCCGCGCCCATGATCCCCCGCAATGCCGGCGCCTTCCCCGCATTCGAGGGCGACCGGGACAAGATCGCGATCATCGATCTGGGCGGCGAGGCGGCCCCGCGCCACATCTCCTACGCCGCGCTCGATGCCGAAGCGAACGGCGTGGCGCGCGCGCTTGCCATGCGCGGCTTCGCGCAGGGCGAGCGGATCGCGCTTTTGTCCGCCAACCGCGCGGAGGTCCTGGCCGCGTTCTTCGGCATCTTGCGCGCCGGCCTTGTCGCGGTGCCGGTCAACCATCGCTTTCCGCGCGCCACCATCGATCTGATCCTGCGCGATTGCGGCGCGCGCCTCGTCTTTTGCGATGCGCGGCGCGCCGCCGACTGCCCCGCCGATCTCGAGACCGTGATTTTCGGCGCGCCTTACGAGCGCTTCCGCGATCCCGGCGACATGGCGCCGACCGAGCCGCGCCCCGACGAGCCTGCGCTCTTCCTTTACACCTCGGGCTCGACCGGGCGGCCCAAGGGCGTGGTCCTGTCGCATCAGGGACAGAACTGGGTCGTGGCGATGCGCATGGCGGCGGGCGGCGATCTGTCGCGCCACCGCTATCTGATCGCGGCGCCGCTTTATCACATGAACGCGCTCGCCCTGTCGCAACTGGTGGTGGCCGCGCGCGCGACCATCGTGCTGATGCCGCAATTCGAGGCGCGCGGCTATATCGAGGCGGCGGCCGCCTGGCGCGCCACGTTCCTGACCGCGGTGCCGCCGATGATGGCCATGATGCTGCGCGAGGCCGACCTTCTGGGCGCGCGCGATCTCTCCGCGGTCGAGGCGGTGCGCATGGGATCGGCGCCCGTCAGTGCGAGCCTGATGGCGAGCCTGAAGCGCGCGCTGCCGCAAGCCGCCGTCACCAACGCCTATGGCACGACCGAGGCCGGGCCCGTGGTGTTCGGACCGCATCCCAAGGGCTTGAAGCAGCCGGAAATGTCCGTGGGCTATCCCCACCCGCAAGTGCAGCTGCGCCTGCGCGACGGCGTGCTCGAGATGAAATGCCCGGCGCTGATGCTGGGGTATCACAACCGTCCGGAGCTCCATCCCTTCACCGAGGACGGCTATTACGTCACCGGCGACGTGTTCCGGCGCGACGAGGACGGCTTTTATTATTTCCTCGGCCGCAACGATGACATGTTCGTGTCGGGCGGCGAGAACATCTATCCGGGCGATGTCGAGCGCATGCTCGAGCGGCACCCCGACGTGGCGCAGGCGCTGGTCGTGCCGATCGAGGACGAGATCAAGGCCTGGAAGCCCGTGGCCTTCATCGTGCCGAAGCCCGGACGCGCGCCCAGTGAAGGCGACATAAAATCCTTCGCGCTCGCCAACGCGCCGGCCTATCAGCATCCGCGCTTCGTCTTCTTCCTCGAGCGCCTGCCACTCGCCTCGACCGACAAGGTCGATCGCGCGGCGCTCGTGCGCCTTGCCGCCGAAAGGATTGCCCGCTGACCCCGATCCTCGTCGCGCTGTTGCTGGCGCAGGCATCGCCGGCGTCGAAGGCGCAAGGCCTGGCGGAGCTTTACGGCGAGACGCTGGGCGCCGCGGCGGAATGCCCGACCGTGACGCCGGCACGGATCGACGCGCTCACCACCAAGGCGTCGGCGCGCATCAAGCTGGTCGCCGCCGACGCGGCGGACGCGACCACCGCCGGCGGGGTCCTCGTCGATTTCGTCGCGCGCGGCCGCGCCGAGGTGCAAAGCGGCGAAGAGACCTGTCCGCAGGCCGAAAGCGAATTCTCGCAGCTCGAACGCGAGCTGACACGATAAAGGAGTTGAAGGATGGAGATCAGGCTCGACGGGCGGACCGCGCTCATCACCGGCGGCAGCAAAGGGCTGGGGCTCGCGATGGCAACCCGGTTCGCGCAATCGGGCGCCGAGGTGGCGATGCTGGCGCGCGGGGCGCAGGCCTTGGGCGAGGCCGAGCGCGCGATCCGGGCCAAGGCGCAGACGCGCGTCAAAGGCTTCGCCTGCGACGTTGCGAAGGCCGACGAGCTTGCGCGCACGTGGAAGGACGTGATCGCCGAATTCGGCAAGGTCGACATCCTGATCAACAACGCCGGCACTTCGCGCACCGGCCCGTTCGAGGAGATCACCGACGCGATCTGGCAGGAGGATTTCGACCTGAAGCTGTTCGGCGCGATAAGGCTCGCGCGGCTTGCGCTCCCCGACATGAAGAAGCGCCGCTGGGGCCGTATCATCAATGTCCTCAATGTCGGCGCCAAGGCGCCGCGGCCCGGAAGCGCGCCGACCGCCGTCACGCGCGCGGCGGGGCTCGCGCTCACGAAGATCCTGTCCGGCGAGGGCGCGCCCCACAACGTGCTGGTCAACGCGATGCTGGTCGGCCTCATCCGCAGCGATCAGCACGTGCAGCGCTTCAAGGGCGAAAACCGCGACATCGAGGAAGGCTATCGCGAGCGCGGCGCGCCGCTGCCGATGGGCCGCTTCGGCGAGGCCGAGGAATTCGCGAACCTTGCCTGCTTCCTCGTCTCCGACGCGGGCTCCTATGTCACCGGCACCGCCATCAATGTCGATGGCGGCATGTCGCCGGTCGTCTGAACGGGAAGCACGCGCGGCCCCCTCTCCGCGCGACCGCCAAATCACCCGCACGAAACAAGCAAAATTGCGGGAAGCCAACAATCCGCCGCCCGATTTCACGGCCACGGTACGGGGCACGCGAAGGGGGATCGGTAATGACCGCAAGGACGGGGTCGGGTCGCAGCGATCGTGTGCGAGCCCGGTTTGTCCCCACATCCTCTCCGCGCTGAGGATCGGGCGCCCGGACCTGCGCTCCGTCACCGCATCGCAATCGCCCTCGCACCCGATGCGCGGGCGATGGACGAGATGATGCCGATGCGACGCTAGTCGGGAGTGCCGGATGCCGCGAGACAGTCAAATGCTTCTCAAGAGTGCCGCGTCGGCGACGAGGTCGGCCCGGCCCAACCAGCGACACGAGGCAACGATGTCACCCGACACGACGCTCTCCCCCAGCGCAAACGAGAAACGCCCTCCGGACCGGCCGCCCTTCGACTCGATTATCCTGTTGCTGCAGGGCGGGGGGGCGCTTGGCGCTTATCAGGGCGGCGTCTACGAGGCGTTGGCCGAGGCCAACCTCCATCCCGACTGGACCGCGGGCATTTCGATCGGCGCCATCAACGCGGCGATCATCGCCGGCAACCCGCCGGAGCGGCGGGTCGACCAGTTGCGGACGTTCTGGCGCTTCATCACCCAACCGCAGCAAGGATTTGGCTTCTTCGATGGCGGGTCGCTCATCCACTCGGGGGGAACGGCGGCACGCCAATTGGCGAACCAGCTCAGCGCCTTTCGCGCGGCGTTCTCGGGCGTCGCGGGCTTCTTCGCGCCGCGTCTGCCGAGCCCCTGGCTGTGGCCTGCCGGCACCGTCCAGGCGACGAGCTATTACGATACCCAGCCGCTCGGGGCGGTGCTCGAGCGCGTGATCGACTTCGACCGCATCAATGCCGGCGCGATGCGGCTGAGCCTCGGCGCGGTGAACGTCGCCACGGGCAATTTCACCCATTTCGACACGACCACGCATGTGATCCGAGCGGTGCATGTCATGGCCAGCGGCGCGCTGCCGCCGGGCTTTCCCGCGATCGAGATCGACGGCCAGCATTATTGGGACGGCGGTTTGGTGTCGAACACGCCCTTGCAATGGGTGGTTCAGAATCGGCCGCGGGGGAACACGCTCGCCTTCCAGGTCGATCTGTGGAACGCCCGCGGCGACCTGCCGACCACCATGGCCGAAGTCACGACGCGCCAAAAGGAGATCCAGTATTCGAGCCGCACGCGCGCCTATTCGGATGGATACAGGCACATGCAACTCATCCGCGGCGCCCTCGCGACCCTGCTCGACAAGCTGCCGGAGGCAATGAAGGACCTGCCGGAAGTGCAGATGCTGAGAGGCGAAGCCGAGCACAACGTCCACAATCTCATCCAGCTGATCTACCGCGCGCGGAAATACGAAGGCGATTCGAAAGATTACGAGTTCTCGCGCCAAAGCATGGAGGAGCATTGGCGGGCCGGATATCACGACACCGTCCGTACGCTCCGGAACCCCGAAGTTATCGAGCGCCCGCGCAACACTAGCGGCTTGTTCATCTTCGACGTCGACGGAGACGGGCGCGAGTAACCGCAAACCAGCAGCACCACGAGGAGATCATGAGAGAAGCCGACATCCGCGAACGCGCCTTCGCCATGCCGTTCACCAGCCCGGCCTATCCACGCGGGCCCTATCGCTTCGTCCACCGCGAGTTCCTGAACATCACCTATCGCACCGACCCCGAGCGGCTTCGCGCGGTGGTGCCGGCGCCGCTCGATCTCGACGGCGCGACCGTCAAATACGAGTTCATCCGCATGCCGGACTCCACTGGCTTCGGCGACTATTGCGAAACCGGTCAGATAATTCCGGTCTCGTTCCGCGGCAGGAAAGGCGGCTATTCGCATTGCATGTTCCTGAACGACGAAGGTCCGCTCGCCGGCGGCCGCGAGCTTTGGGGATTTCCCAAGAAGCTCGCGAAGCCGACGCTGGGCGTCAAAACCGATACTCTCGTCGGCACCCTCGATTACGGAGACATTCGGGTCGCCACGGGGACCATGGGGTACAAATTCGAGGCGGCCGACCTGGCGGCGGTGCGCGCTGCGCTCGAGGCGCCAAATTACCTGCTCAAGATCATCCCGCATGTCGATGGCAGCCCACGCATTTGCGAGCTGGTCGAGTACTTCCTCACCGATGTCGATGTGAAAGGCGCTTGGACCGGACCCGGCGCGCTCGAACTGCGGTCGCACGCGCTGGCGCCTCTCGCCGAGCTGCCGGTGCTCGAGGTTCTGACCGCGACCCATATCGTGGCCGACCTCACGCTCAGCCTCGGCAAGGTTGTTCACGATTATCTGGCCTGAACAAGCCGGATATTGCGGAGAGTGCCCCCTCCCGCGGAACGGTCGCGACCGCGCCGACGCACTCCTTAAACGGGTGGTTAACCCGGGATGGTTTATTGGTTGCCTGCCGCCGCTGTCCGGCGGCAGGTTGGAGAGGGTTTGTGGACAGCAAGAGTTCTTATTTGAAGCCGATGCTCGATTCCGGCTCGTCGCGCGTCTTCAACTGCAACGACCGCGCGCGCAAGCTGGAAAAGGAGAAGGCCGCCGAGCCTTATTTCTTCAAGATGGTGAAGATGCACGGGCTCGTGCTGATCAAGGAGCCGGTGCTCGATGCCGGGCGCCGCACGGCCAGCGACAGCATCGTCGGCACCAAGATCTACATCCCTTACAATCAGGCCGACGTGTACGAGGGCGGCCGCTCGATCTTCTATGACGACCCGCGCCTCATCTCGGTGCTGAACGAGATGTTCGGGCTCAAGGGCGTCACGGCCGAGCAGGCCGATTTCAGCCACGATATGAAGGTGCTGGGCATCCTCGATTCGCTTCCCTCGCTCGACGGGTTCCTGATGCGCGACGCGCTCGAGCTCGAAGGTGTCGCCACCAACGACAATTATTTCGAGGTCGCGGGATCCGAGCGCGCCGCGATCTACGAATATATCCGGCGCAAATTCGAGCCGCTGGTCCGCGCGGCGTGCAGCGGCTCGTCCTCGGTGTCGAGCAAGGTCAATCAGCTGATCGACAAGATCTGGGAGGCGAAGGACAAGGACGCGCTGGAACCGCTCATCCGCGCGTTCCGGTTTCCCGACGAGGAGGCGCTCGCGATCTTCGCCTCGTGGAAGGGCATCAATTTCTACACCTTCGAATATCTCCGCACCAAGCAGCAGCGCGAACAGTTCGGCATGTGGCTCCGCGACAACGCGAAGCCGCGCAACTTCGTCTCGAAGTCGGACCAGGATCACCTCAATCAGCTTCGCCGCACCGCGATCGAGCGGCTGCGCGCGCCCTGGAACGCGGTCGAATCCATCACCCGCCAATATGAAGCGCTCTACGCCAATTTCCTGCGCGTGCCCGAGGGGGTGGTCGAGTTCCTCGACTTCCTCAACAAGGCGAAGGAGATCTATTGGCGCATGGGCGATTCGCTCAGCAAGATCAACCACGCGATCCACTGCTGGGACCGGGTGTCGACGGGATTTTCCGACCGCAAGCTGCCGGCGGAAAAGCTTGCCGATCTATTGGAGATATTGCTCCAGGTTCTGAGCGTCGCGCACGAGCCCGCGGAAAGCGCCGTCGTCTGGCAATAGCTCAGCTGCCGGTGCGCCCGCGCGCGATGAAATGCGGGTTCCGGTAGTCGGGCTTGGCGTAGGCGAGAGGGGTCCCGTCGAGCGTCAGGACCGCGCCGCCCGCGGCCTCGAGCACGGCCTGACCAGCCGCCGTGTCCCATTCCATCGTGGTGCCGAACCGGGGATAGAAATCCGCCTCCCCCGACGCGAGCAGGCAAAACTTGGCCGAGCTTCCCGTCACCAGGCGGCGTGCGCCGGGATGGGTCGCGACATAGGCGGCGAGCGAGGCCTCGTCGGCATGCGACCGGCTATGCGCGACGACGGCGCCCGTGGCGGGGGCGGGGCGCGCCGTGATCGGCCGCGGCGCGCCGCCAGGGTCTTGGTGCGTCGCGGTGCCGGGTCCGCAGGCGGCATAGGTGACGCCGGTCACGGGGAGATGCACCACGCCCAGCACCGGGCGGGTGCCCTCGATGAGGGCGATGTTCACCGTGAACTCGCCATTGCGCTTCAGGAACTCGCGCGTGCCGTCGAGCGGGTCGACCAGCCAGAAACGGGGCGCTGGCGGTAACGAGATACCTTGGGCCGCCGTCTGCTCTTCGGCGACGACCGGGATCCCGGGTGCCTCGGCGGCGAGAAGGGCCAGGATCGCGGCCTCCGCCCGCTCGTCGGCCAAAGTCACCGGGGTGCGGTCGTCCTTGACCCGAACATCGAAGTTTGTCCCATATATTTCAAGGATTTGCTGACTCGCTTCGTGGGCCGCCCGAAGCGCCAGCCCCAACAGGTGCCGATTATCAATAGACATGAATCCGGGCCTCAGCCGATCTGGCGCGCAACCATTGGCCCCACGAGATTGGCGACCGCCAGCGGCAGGCGCTGCCAGGTCGCGATCATGAGCCGGTATTTGGGGTTCAGCGGGTTGACGTCCGGCAGCTCGGGCTTGCCCAGCGGCAGCACCTGGTAGCGAAGCGGCACCGGCTCGAAGCCCCAATAGGTCTTGTAGTCGAACGACCCGGTCCCGCGCTTGCTGCGCCCGAAATCATAGGTCAGCTTGCCGGCCGCCGCCGCCCGCTCCATGAGGCTCCAATAAAGGAGGTCGTAGGCGTGAAGCGGACGCGCGGCCGGCGTGGCGCCGCCATAATAGGGCATCACCCGGTCCCGGAACGTGAAGGTCATGAGCGCCGCCACCGGCCCGTCGGGGCCCCGCACCGCCGACAGCTCCACGTCGGTGCCAAACTCTTCCACGATCGCCCGATAGAACCGGCGCGGCAGCACCGGCGTCCCGAGATTGCGCAGGCTCTCGGAATAGATGCGGTAGAATACCTCGAACGCACACCCGACATCGACGGCGAGCTTTGGATTGTCGATCGCCTTGCGCAGGTCCGCGCGCTTCTTCCGCGGAATGGCCTTGAGGTTCTTGTCGTTTGCCGGAGACAAGGTGCGGCTGAAGGTGAAATAGAGCTCGGATTTGGCCGGCCACCCGATCGGGCATTCCTCGAGGTGGCGCAGCTCGACATAGTCGACGCCAAGCGACCGGCCGAGCTCGGCCGCATCCTCGGCGAGGCTTCGGGCGACCGCGTCGTCCGCGGCCAGGATGCCGCCATAAACGCCGAAGCCGACGGAGAGAAGCGACGTGCCGAAGAGCGGCGAGCGCACATGGATCAGCGGCAGCACGCCGACAAGCGCGCCATCGCGCCAGGCGCACCGGTAATGGCAGGCGTGTCCCAGGCTGCGCTCCACCACGCGCTTCCAGCCCAAGCGATGAAAGATCGTGGCGGCGGGCGCCGCGGCGACGAAGCGCTCCCACGCCGCTTCGTCTGCGCCGGCAAAGGGTCGTACGGCGATGGCGGTGCTCGCGGCGGGCAGCACCGGAGCCGAAGTCTGAAGCATGGAGGCTCGTTTGGCGGCTGGTTGCACTATTGCACAGCGGTCGGGTGAACTCACGGGCGAAACGGCGCCCATCGCGCGTGTCAGGGCGGGGGACGCGCCGGCGTGGGCTTGTCTCCCGACATCTCATCGAGGAGCCCTTGCAGCTCGTCGCTGACATCAGCCGGACCGCTCCGGTAGCGCTGGGTCTGCGGCGGCCGCGATGCGGCAGGAGGGGCGGCGGGGGTCGCTTGCGCGAAGCGGTCGAGACCGGCGCTCATCGCCTGAAACGCCGACACGAGCTCGGCCCATTTCGTGCCGACGGAGCCAGCGGCCTCCTCTTGGCGCCGCATCACCGCGTCGAGCCGACGATCGGTGTCGTCAAGCTTGTCCACCGCGGCGGCGATCTGGGTCAAAGCCTCTTTTGTGGCTTCGACAGGGCCGCCGGCGCCGGGTTCACGTTGCTCGATCGCGCGCACAAGAACCCCGATCTGAATCGTCAGCGTCTCGCACAATCCGCCGATGAGCACATTTTGTCGTGCCGCGGCCTCGCGGACGGCGGTCTCGAGCGAGGCCAGCGCCTGGGTGGCGCTGTCGATCTCCATCCAGGATCTTTCGGTGACGCTCTCGGCAAGCTTGTCGATCGCCGCGGCGATCGCCTCGATCCGGGTCGGCGTCCCGGCCTCGGACCCAAGGCGGCGCAGCGGGACAAGGGCAGGCCGCTCGCGGCGCGCCGCTTCCCATGCCGCGGCAATCGACGAAAGGGTGGCGGCCAGCCGATGAATCGCGCCGTCGATCAGCAGCCACGCCCCGAGAGCCGATGCCAGCACCGCCAAGGCCGCAATCTCTTCCCACTGTGTCGCGCTCGTGGGAACCGGCCCGACGGTCGGAAGATAAGGAGCGGCCGCGATCGCGCCGATCGCGAGCACAAGCGTCACGAGCTGGGCCGCGGCAAGCCGCGTGCCATAGATCCGCCACGCCTCGAACCGCAGCACGCGAAGCAGCGCCAACGGCGAAATCGTCAAATCCTCAGCCGGGAGGCGCACGGCAAGCGGCTCGAATTCCGTTTCCGCCGTCGCGTCTTGCCAAGCGCCTTTCAGTTGGTCGGGATCGGCGGCGGCCGGGTCAAGGCGTGCGCGCACGCGGACCAGATCGTGCACCGCGCCGGCCGTGAGCAGCAGGAACGACAGGACGACATAGGCCAAGATGGCTGTGCCGCCGACCCCGCCCAGCAGCGTCCAGGCCGTGGCGATGGGATCATGCTGCCAGAAATCCGGCCGCACGACGGCCTCTTTCGCTACGTAGTGCCATGCCGCCGCCGCGATGATTGCGGCACAACCGAGGCTGGTGCCGATGCTAGCGGAAAGCTTCAAGCGTCAATCCCCGTTCAAAGGCGTTCGCCCGGAACGCCGCCGAAGATCGTCCGATAGCCCAAAGCGATCCAGTCTCGCTAGTCGTCGCGACCCTAATCATTAGGGTCTCACCCTTTTGTAGAAGGCCGACCAGCCGGAATGTTATAGCGCAATCACTTTGCAATATTGGCAACATGTAATGTTCTTCGTTGTTTGCAACGACGGCGATATTGAGATTGTGCTCAAATTTGATTTAGTCAAGGTTAAGCATCTGATGAAATTTAGATTTCAGTTGGCGCAGGCGTGATGCCAT
>DATJLY010000473.1:0-14825 GCA_035509095.1 Allostellaceae bacterium
GCGGGGTCCGCGCCCTCGACGATGACGGCCATCTCGGCGATGCGCGTGGCGCCGCCCGCCACCATGGCGGCGATCGCCCCGGCCTCGGCGCATAGGCCCTCGGGATAGGCTGCGTTCTCGACATTGGCGCCGACAAAGATGCGCCCGTCCGCGGCGCGGATCGCGGCGCCCACTTTGAGACGGGAATAGGGCGCGTAGGCATGGGCGCGCACCGCCGCGGCGGCCGTGATGAGCGCGTCGGCGGATGATGCCATGTTCTCCTCGCCAAGAGCCGCCGCTATGATGCGCCAAAGCGCTGCCGCATGCCAATTTCCCTCCGCATTCCCTGGCACCTTTTCGGCGTGCGGCGCAAGGCCGCCGGCGCGGAGAAGGTCGCGGCCGGCGAGCGCGACCTGCGGCTCGACTTCTTTCGCGGCCTGTCCCTCTTCTTCATCTTCATCGACCACATCCAGGAAAACGTGCTGTCGTGGTTCACGCTCCATGCCGTCACGTTCTGCGATGCGGCCGAAGTGTTCATCTTCATCTCGGGTTATACCGCGTCGCTCGTCTATGGCAGGAGCCTGAGGCGCAATGGCGCGCTCTATGCCGTGGCGCAGGTCTATCGGCGCGTGTGGCAGCTTTATGTCGCGCACATCTTCATCTTCGTCATCTTCGTCGCCGAGGTCTCCTACACCCTTATCGCGGTGCAAAGCCCCATGTACATGGAAGAGCTTGGCGTCGGCGATTTCCTCAATCAGCCGCACCTCGCGGTCATTCGCGCGCTGCTGCTCGATTTCCAGCCGCCGCTGCTCGACATCCTGCCGCTCTATATCGTGCTGCTCGGCACGTTTCCGATCGTGCTGTTGCTGCTCGAGGTCAATCCGCTCTACCCGTGCCTTGCGTCGGCGCTGCTTTACGTCCTCACGCTCACGCGCGGCTGGGCGCTTCACACCTATCCGGACAACCAGGCCTGGTTCTTCAACCCGCTCGCGTGGCAGTTCCTGTTCGTCATCGGCGCAACGTTCGGCCATGCGAGCGTCGGCGGCCGGACCCGGCCGGTGGTGCCGCGCTGGTTGACCGGCCTCGCGGCGATCGTCGCCGGGATCATCACCTTCATCTGCCTGACCTGGATGGCGCATTGGATCTACGACCCGATCCAGCCGCTGTTCGTGCGGCTTTGGTACTTCACGCTCGACAAGACCAATTTGGCGCCGCTGCGCCTGTTCAGCTTCCTGGCCCTGGCCGGCGCCACGCTTCATTTCGTCCGCCCCGACGCCGCCTTTCTTCGCGCGCGCCTCTCGCAAGCGGTGGTGGTGTGCGGCCAGAACTCGCTCTATGTCTTCTGCCTCGGCATCGTGCTGTCGGTGCTGGGCCATTTCCTGATGTCCGAGATCGATGCCGGCCTCTTCATGCAGGTCGCCGTCAATCTCGTCGGCATCGCCGTGATGATCGGTACGGCCGAGCTCTTGCAGTGGTTCAAGCTCGCGGGCCGACGCTCCCCCCTCGCAGCTTCGGAGTAAGTGATGGCTCGTGCCCTACCCTTGATCCGGGACCTTGTCTTCGCGGCCTGCCTTGCGGCCGGGACGGGCCACGCGATGGCCGCGGAACCGGGCGCCGATTGCCGCGTCCCGGCCGAGCTCGTGACCGACGACGCGAAGCTCAAGGCCACGGCCTTGCGCCTCCATGACCAGAAGCCGGTGACGATCGTCGCGATCGGCGGGGCCTCGACCGCGGGGACGGCGGCCGGGAACGGCGACCAGTACGGCTATCCGCGCCGCTTGCAAGAGGCGCTGCGCCGGCGCCATCCGGGCGCCACGGTGACGGTCCTCAACAAGGGCGTGCCGCGTCAGCTCACGCAGCAGATGGTGGACCGGTTCGCGACCGACGTGATCCCGGCCGACCCGACCCTCGTGCTGTGGGAGACGGGGACCGTCGATGCCGTGCGGGGGATCGACGTGGACCAGTTCACGGACGCAGTGCAGCAAGGAATTGCTGCGTTGCGTCAGCACAATTTTGACGTAATGCTTGTGAACATGCAGTACAATCCCAGCACAGGGTCGGTCATAAACTTCGAGCCTTATATGGAGGCTCTCAATCACGCCGCCGATCTTGATGGGACGCTGATCTTTCGCCGGTTCGAGATCATGAAATACTGGAGCGAATCCGGCGTGTTCGACTTTGTGGATGTACCGAAGGAGCGCAGGGTGCAACTCGCGGAAGAGGTTTATCGGTGCCTCGGCGACGCGATGGCCGAGGCGATCGATCATGCTGCAGAATGACCGGGGGAGGCCGAAGCTCGGCCGCAGCGCCTATCTGGCGCTTCTGATTGTCGGGATTGCCGCGACCGCGGGGACGCTGCTTGCGCCGGCGGGGCGCCACGCGAGCGCCGCCGGACAAAGTTGCGGCATCCCGGACAAGCCGGCGCTGCTCGACCATCCGCTCCCGCATGTGGCCCAGCGCATTGCCGAAGGCGGCACCTTGACGATCGTGGCGCTCGGCTCGTCTTCCACCTGGGGCACCGGCGCGTCGCGGCCCCGATACAGCTATCCAAGCCGTCTCGAGGTACTGCTCGCGGCGCGCTTTCCGGGCCTCACGGTACGGGTCCTCAATCGCGGCGTCGGCGGCGAGGAGGCGCCCGACATGGCGGCCCGCATCGACACCGACGTGCTGCCCGCGCATCCCGACCTCGTGATCTGGCAGGTCGGCACCAATGGCGTGCTCGACGGCATGGACGCGGCGCGCGCCGGCGACATCGTGCGCCAAGGCATCGACCGCATCGAGGCCGCCGGCGCCGACGTGATGATCATGAACCCGCAATTCGCGCCGGCGGTGCTTCAGCATCCGCATTACCGCGACATGCTGCACGAATTGCGCGCGGTGGCGCACGAGAAGGACGTGCCGCTGTTCCCGCGCTTCTCGCTGATGCGGGGCTGGGCCGATGACGGGTTCATGCCGCTCAACAAGATGGTCGGGCGGGACCGTCTTCACATGACCGACGCCAGCTATGACTGCCTGGCGCGCGCGGTCGCCGCCAGCATCGTCCCCAACGCGCGTCCGGTGGTCGCGGCCGACGACCGCGTGAGCTGAGCTAGGGCTTCAGCACCGCGCGGCCGACGATCTTGCCGGCGCGCAGGTCGCGCAAGGCCGCTTCCGCATCATCGAGCGGCCGCTCGGTCAGCGGCACCTTGGGCACCGCGCCGGCCGCGACGAGCGCCATCAATTCCTTGAATTCGGCAAGGCTGCCGACGAACGAGCCCTGGATCGTCAGCGCCCGGATCGGCAGCAGCGGAAGCGCCAAGGTGATGTCGCCGCCGAACAGGCCGACGATGACATATTTGCCGCCGCGCATCACCGCGTCGGTGCCAAGCCGCGCGGTCGGGCTTGCGCCGACGAAATCGACGGCGGCGCCCAAGGGAGCCTTCGCGGCCGCTTGAGCCTGCTTCACTGCGTCGGTGGCACCGGCGTCGATGGCCGCGAGCGCGCCCGCCGCCAGCGCCGCCTCGCGTTTCTTGGGATCGATGTCGGCGACGACCGCGCCATGCCCGTCCAACGCCTTCAACAGCCCGAGGCACATGAGCCCCAGCCCGCCAGCGCCGATCACCAGGATCGGCTGCGCGCGATAGACCGCTTCGCCGACCCGCTTCAGCGCCGAGAACGCGGTGAGGCCCGAGCAGGCATAAGGCGCCGCCTCGCTCGGCGACAGCTGGCCCAGCGGCAGCAGATAGCGCGCATGCGGCACCAGCACGTGGTCGGCGAAGCCGCCCGGCCGCTGGATGCCCAACGAGCGCGGACGGTTGCAGAGATGCTCGTCGCCGCGCTGGCACACGGCGCAAGTGCCGCAGCCGATCCAGGGAAAGATGACGCAGCGGTCGCCGGGCCTCGCACCCTGCGCGTCGGGCCCGACCGCCACCACCTCGCCGGCGATCTCGTGGCCTAACGTGATGGGCGGGACGAGGCCGCGCTCCTTCAAGGCGAAGCGCTTGCCGCCGCCCAGCTCGTAGAAGCCGTCCCAGATATGGAGGTCGCTGTGGCAGACGCCGGTCGCGAGCGTGCGGAGCAGCACCTCGGTCCCTTGCGGCACGGGTGCCGGCCGGTCGATCGCCTGAAGCGGCGCGCCGAACTCGACGACCTCATAGCTCAGCATCGGCTCAGTCCATCGACCAGGCGAGCGCATCCCGGCCCGGCCGATAACGCTGCACCGACTGGCCCGCATTCCGGTTGACGAGCGGGCGCCCATACATCGGGTGCGTGATGCTGCGCAGCTCGTGGTCGATGGTGAAGAGCACGGCGCCGGTATCGAGA
Organism: Allostellaceae bacterium; assembly: GCA_035509095.1. GTDB lineage: Bacteria > Pseudomonadota > Alphaproteobacteria > ATCC43930 > CGMCC-115725 > DATJLY01. Next base: position 4,282 of record DATJLY010000473.1, read on the forward strand.
TCGACGATGTCCTTGAAGCGATACTGGTGCTGGTTGCTTTCCTGGAACACGAGCCCGCGCGCCTTCAGCTTCTCGTAGGGGCCCGAGAAATCGCACAGATAGACCTGCACGTGGTGCCCGTCATAAGGCGCTTCGGGCGCGTCGGTCTCGCGGAAGCGGAAATGCTGGCCCGCGCCGACCGTGACCTTCGCCACCGGGCCTGAGCCGTTCTGTTCCAGCACCGCCTGGGCACCCAGGATCTCGCGATAGAAGCGGACGATGCCCGGCGCCGTTCCCGGCCGCACGTCGAACTCGAGATAGGCCATGTTGAGGATGAACGGACCGAACCGTTCCTTGTCGGGGCCGTAGCAGCGCAGACGGTTGCCCCACGGACACACCGTCTCGACCGCGTCGTTCGTGTCGCGGAACGAGAATTCGGTTCCCTCGAGCTCTTTCTTCACGCGGTCAAGCCGTTCGAGAAGCTGCTCCCGGTCCGGCACGACGAGGGCGGTGACGCCGCGGAAATGCTCGGGCTTGCCGGCCGGCAGATGGAACTGGCTCATGCCGACATTGATCCACATGTTGGTGATGCCGGTATTCATGTAGGGATCGCGCGTCATGCCGAGCCCGCTCACGTAGAAGCTGGTGCCGCGGACCTGATCCGGGATGCACAGATTGAGATGGCCGAGATTGACGATGTTCCCGAGATCCTCGGCGGAGCGGTCGTAAGGATGTTCCATAAGGTCAGCCTCCTGGGCGCCGGCGTCGCCCGAGTATAGTCTCGCCCTCTGACGATTGGGAGGCGGCGGCGCGGGCGCCTGTTCCGTCACGGGATCTCGTAGAGCGTCACCGGGTCCGCGATGCCGCGCAGCGACGATTGGCTTGGCGTGGCGGTCAGGCCGTTCGCGGCCAGGATCGCCGCCGTCTCCCCGTTCTCGACCACGGCGCCGGTGGCGAGGATGGCGCGGCTCGCCGCGCGCGATTGCACGCGCGAGGCGATATTCACGGTCTGACCGAAATAGTCCTGCCGCTCGTTGAGCATCACGGCAAGGCACGGTCCTTCGTGGATGCCGATCTTCAGCAACAGGTCCTCGTTGTGGCGTCCGGCCAGGTGGCCCATCGCCTCCCGCATCCTGAGGGCCGCGGCGACGGCGGGCCCGGGCGTCGGAAACGTCGCCATCACCGCGTCGCCGATCGTCTTGACCACCGCGCCGGCCTGCGACGCGACGATGTCCTGGAGCACGCGGAAATGGTCCTGGACGATGTCGTAGGCGGCAAGGTCGCCGACGCGGTCGTAAAGACCCGTCGAGCCGCGAAGGTCGGTGAACATGAAGGTGAGGCTGGTGATCTTGAGCCGCTGGTTCAGGTCGAGCGTGTCGGTCCGGTAGAGATCGCGAAACGTCTGGTTGGTGAGGAGGCGCTTTGCGGTCAGGAACGGCCGGCGCCGCCCCAGCAGCGCGTGAAGCGTGTCGTTGGCGACCCAAACCCCCGGCAGGGTCCGCCGTCCTGCGCGGTTCTCGAGCGCAAGGCGCAAGGGCCCGGGCCGCAAGGTCACCGTCTCGTTGCTGCTGTGGATGTCGCTGAGGACGAGGGACAGCGACTGGCGTTCGCGCGTCGGCTCGCCTTTCACGTCGAGGAACTGCGCCGCGTGCGTGACCGGATCGAACAGGATGAGGAACTGGGGCGGAAGCTGCAGCGACAAGGTTGCGCGCTCGCCCGCGGGAAGCTCGATCGAGTCGAGCGTGACCTCCTCGAAAATCTCTTCGAGCTGGTCGGGAATGTCGAAAAACGAGCCCCAAAAGACTTGCCGGAAATATTCCGGCAGCGGCAGCTCGTCCGGGTTGTGCGCGGGAATACGCCTTACCCGGGGGCTTACGGTGAAGGTGACTTCGACGATCTCGTCGAGCGTCGGCTCATAGTCGCTCGCGCACATCGAGCACCGGTATTCCTCCCGATCGACCGATTTGAGCGAGCTGCTGGTGTTGAGCACGCCGCCGCAGCCGGGGCACAGCACGTTCCAGGCCAGATCGAAGATCCCGAGCTTGGTCGCGTGCAGAAGCGCGCCGATGGCGGCTTCCTCGCCGAGGCCGGCCGAGGCTGCGAACGCGATCGCATTGATGCGGCTCAGGCTTTTGTCCGGTCCTTCGCTCACCAGTCGTTCGATGGCTTCGGTCGCACGGCGGTCGGTCGACTGCCGGAACGCCGCGAAGAGAGCGTCATCCATGATACCCTTCTCCAAAAGCCGACGGCGCCCTTCATATGGGTACGGCAGCGACCGCGCGCCATCTGGTACCTTTCGGTACCTACCGAAGATCGGCTCGCTAGCGGTAGGTACGGATGAAATGCGGCGCGATATCGATCCACATGCGGCGGGCCGCCTTCTCGTTGCAATAGGCCCACTCGTGTTCGACCAAGCTCATCGCCTGCTCGACGCGCTGGGCGCCGAGAGCGCCGTTGCAGCCTATCCGGATGAGATGGAGGCGGGCGAAACGTGCGCTGTTCGGGGCACCCCCGTAGCGCCTGACCAATCGCGTCATATCTTTATCCACGGCCACCAAAATCGCCTCGTTCGCGAGCGCGGCAGCGCACACGACGTCGTCCGGCGTGGCCTCGACGAGAATTTCGCGGTGAAGAATGACGACATGGCCGCGCTTGCTGAAGACCTCTCCGACCGAATCGGGTGCGCTTGCGTCCAGCAGCACGCGATTGGGTCAGGGGCGGTCAAGCCGCCGCGTCATAGTTGATCGCCGCGCGAATGTCGTCTTCGGTGAGCGTCGGGTATTCCAGCTTGATTTGATCGACCGAATAGCCCTGATCTGCGAACGCTTTGACGTTTTCGACAGGGACGCGCGTACCCGCGATGACGAGTTGGTTGTCGGCGATTTTCCGCCGTCTCTCCAGCTTGCCGATGGTCTCGGGCTTGCGCTGGTTCAGCAGCTTTATGGCTTCGCGCATATTGCTTGATGCCACGACGAGCGGGATTTGAAGGACGCCCTGTCCGGATACGACTTCTTCGAGCCTGTCCGTTTCCGGGTTGACGAATACAACGCGTTTGTGATGCACGTAGAGCGTTGTCTCGCCCCAAAGTTTCTCGCCCAGCAGCAATAATTGCTCCTTCACCTCGCGGAGGTGCGAGAGCGCGATCTTCGCGTCATTGCGCAGCGCGTTCAAAACCTTGAGCGCGACGAGATCGCGAAATGAGTAAACGCGGCTGTAGGGCTTCGACCGGTCCTCGTAGCCGAAGCTCGGCGAAAAGAAGCCGTCGGCGTCCCAGTAGCGAAGTTGGTGTACGCTGACGCCGGTCAGACGCGACGTCGTCTCTTCGCTGTATGTCTCCACGAGCCCGCGCGCATCCATGGGAGCCACTATCGCAAATGCTCCCGAAAAATCAATTGAGTGGCACCCGGCTTGGGCGGCCCGACCGCGTCTTCATGGACAGGATAGGACCCTGAGCACGCCTCACCCTGCTGCGGCCCATAAGAAGGCCGCCATCGCGCCGCCGCCGAGCGCGCTGCGGACCGCGTGGAGGCGGCCCCATTTCTCGATCAGCGCGCGGCTGTCGCGGCCTGCCGTCGCCGGCGTCCGCGTCATCAGCGCCCGGTTGGTGGGCATGATCACGGCGAAAGTGTAAGGCATGTTGGCGATGAGAAGGAGCGCGCCGAGGAGCCACGCCCCGTCCCGCGTCTGCCACCACGCGGCGAGCGCGCAGAGGCAGCCGATCACGGTCAGCGGCGCCTGCATCACGGTGCCCCGCTTATAGGCGGGCTTCCACTGCGCGAGAAGCGACGCATCGTCGAGCCCCAGTCGGGCCGGCTGCTCGGCGACATTGACATAGATCGCCGCGCCGAAAAACACGGCCGCGATCGCCAAGGCCAATTGTCCTGTCAGCATGTTCCACCCTCCTTTCCCGTCCGGTGTTGCGGCGTCCGAGCCTCGAGACGCGCGCGGAGCGCTTTCAGCACCGCGGTCGCCGCACCGATCCTCTCTCCGGAGCAGGCCTCCGCAAGGTCCGCCGCCCAGGGCTCCTGCCGCGCAATGGCGGCCTCGTACATGGAGCGTCCGCGCATTGTGCGCTCGACCAGCCTGGCGCGGCGATGATTGGGGTTCGCGTGAAGGCGCAAAAGATCGTCCCGCACCATCTCGTTCACGAGACGCTGCACCGATTGCCGCGTGAGGCCCATCTCGCGCGCGATTTGCGATACGGTCAGAGGAAGCGGCGAGAGCGTGACCGCGCCCAGCACCTGCCAGCGCGCGCTCGTGAGCCCCAGCGACGCGACGAGCGCGTCCCCCGCGGCCAGAAGGCGCCCGTTGAGACGGAACGTCTCGAGGATAAGGTCGGTGAGGGCGGCACTGTCCCGGTTCATTGACAGCATATTGTCATAGATGACAGGATACTGTCAATATAATACGCCAGACTTGACGACCGTACGCACAATGTGTTAGCCTGTATCTGAAGATGGCACGGGAAGGGGTCATGCCCATGTTCTCTTGTGTTCAATCGATCGGTATGGGATGAACCCAATATGCGGACGGCGGGATGGAGCGGACGGGTGCGTCGATTATCAATTGTCGCGAAAATGGGCTCCGGGCGATAAGCGGCGAGGCTCACATGGCCGGTCCCACCTCGCGCTTTTTCGTGTCGCAGCGGCTGCGGCTCCATTATGTCGATTGGGGTAATCCGGGTGCGCCGCCGCTGGTGCTGGTGCATGGCGGGCGCGACCATTGCCGCAACTGGGACTGGGTCGCGGCGGCGCTCCGTTCCTCCTGGCATGTGATCGCCCCCGACCTGCGCGGCCACGGCGACAGCGCCTGGACCTCGGACGGGAGCTATGGGTTCGCGGGCTTCATCGCCGACCTGGCGCAGCTCGTCGAGCAGCAGCATTTGGCGCCGGTGACCCTCATCGGCCATTCGCTCGGCGGTAATATCTGCGTCCGCTATGCCGGGATCTTTCCCGACCGGGTCCGGAAGCTGGTGGCGATCGAAGGGCTCGGGCTATCGGGCAAGGCGATCGCGGAACGCGCCGCGCGGCCCATTGCGGACCGGATGCAGGCCTGGATCGAGGAGCAGCGCGGCCTGTCGAGCCGCCTGCCGCATCGCTATGGCTCGATCGAGGATGCGCTGGCGCGGATGCAGGAGCAGAACCCGCATCTCTCGCCGGAGCGGGCCTTGCATCTGACCCGGCACGGCATGAACCAGAACGAGGACGGCACCTATAGCTGGAAGTTCGACAATTACTTCCGCTCGCGGCCGCCGTTCGAGATGACCGCCGACGACATCCATGATCTGTGGCGGCGGGTCGCGTGTCCGACCCTGCTGGTCCATGGCAAGGAGAGCTGGGCCACGAGCCCGCTCGCGGACGGGCGCGCCGCCTATTTCGGCACGGCCCGTGTCGTCACGGTGGAGGGCGCGGGGCACTGGGTCCACCACGACCAGTTCGACCCGTTCATGGGCCTGGTCCGGGATTTCCTCGGCGGCTAGGTGCGGGCGTCGTAGAGACCGGCCAGCTTGTCGCCATAGGCCTGGCGGATGGCATGCCGCTTGATCTTGAGGGTCGGCGTCATCATGCCGTTCTGGATGCTGAACGGCTCCTCCGCGATCATGAAGCGGCGCACCCGCTCGCACACCGGGAGGCTCTCATTGGCGTGCTCGACCGCGCCCTGGATCGCCTTTTGGAGCGCGCCGTCCTTGCCGTCCTTGCCGTCGCTGGCGCGCCGATGCTCGCGGGCGAAGGTCTCGAGGAACTCCGGCCGCGGCACCACCAGCGCCACGAGATAGGGCCGGTTGTCGCCATAGACCATGGCCTGGCCGATCTCGGGCTGCAGCACGAGCTGCCCTTCGACCCGCGCCGGCGAGATCATGTCGCCGCCCGAGTTCTTGATGAAGTCGCGCTTGCGGTCGGTGATGACGAGATAGCCGTCGGGGTCCTTCTCGCCGATGTCGCCGGTATGGAGCCAGCCATTCTCGATGGTGCGCTGGGTCGCTTCGGGATCGTTCCAATAGCCCTTCATCACCGAAGGGCCGCGCACCAGGATCTCGCCATCCTCGGCGATGCGGACATCGACCCCGTCCATCGGCGGGCCGACCGTGCGGATCTTGATGCGGTTGGGCGGATTGGCGCTGACCACCGGCGAGGCCTCGGTCTGGCCGTAACCCTGCAGCAGCGGCACGCCGAGGGCGAGGAAGAACATGCCGATCTCGGGATTGAGCGGCGCGCCGCCGGAGACGAGCGCCTTGAGCCGCCCGCCGAAGCGCGCCTTCACCTTGCTCCGCACGATCCGGTCGAGCACCACGTCCGTAAGCCGCTCGACGAGCGTCATGCTGTCGGGTTCGTCGATCCGTTTGCGGCCGACCCGCAGCGCGGCGAACAGCATCTTCGCGCGCCGGCCGCCTTCGCGCTCGATGTTGCGCAGGATCCGCTGATGCATCGTCTCGTAGAGGCGCGGGACCGCCGTCATGATGGTCGGCCGCACCTCGAGCATGTTGGAGGCGAGCGCCTCGACCTTCTCGGCGAAATAGATCTGCGCCCCGATCGCGATCGGGAACATCATGCCGCCGGTATGCTCGTAGGAATGGGACAAGGGCAGGAACGACAGGAACACCTCGTCGCCAAGACCGATCGTCTGAAGCAGCCGGATCGCGCCGTGGCAATTGGCGAGGATGTTCCCGTGCGTGGTGATGACGCCCTTGGGAACGCCGCCCGTGCCCGAAGTGTGGATGAGGCAGGCGATGTCGTCGCGCCCGATGTCGGCGCTCCATCGCACGACCTCATCCTCCGGACCGGCGCCGCGCGCCATCACATCGCTCCAGAGATGCAAGTCGGCGTGCGAGAGCTGCCCCGGGCTCGGCGGCTCGATGGCGACGAGGCCGATCACGGATGGAACCTGTTCGACCGCCGGCAGCAGCCGCTGCGCCAAAGCAGCGGTCGAGACGATGACGAATCGCGCGCCGCTATTGGCCAGGATGTGGCGATGGTCATCCGGCGTGTTGGTGGTATAGGCGGGGACCGAGATGCCGCCCGCCGCGAGGACCGCGAGGTCGGCGATCACCCACTCCGGCCGGTTCTCGGCGACGAGCCCGACGCGGTCGCCGCGCTGCAGCCCAAGTGACCGCAAGCCCCGTGCAAGTGCTACGACCTGCCGGCGCGTCTCGGCCCAGCTCGTCGGTACCCACGCGCCATCCGCCTTGTGCCACAGGAACGGCCGCTCGCCCCGGCGCGCCGCCTGGTCAAGGAACATGGCAACAAGATTAGGGTAGCTTAGGCTATCCATGCGTTTCCCCTGGATTGGACATACAGGCAGCGCCGCTTGGCGTCAATTTCCCGATGCCCTATACGCTCGGTCCGTCGTGGAGGATTGGTTGATGGCATCGGTTGCGAGAACGCGGAAGCGGGCGGCGCCGTTGGGCGCCCTGCCGCATTGGGATTTGTCGGACCTTTATCCCGGCCGTGACAGCGCCGAATTGCGGCGCGACCTCGAGGCCGGCGAATCCGAGGCGCGCGCGTTCCGCGCCCGCTACGAGGGCAAGCTGCTCGATCTGCCGGGAGACGCGCTGGGCGAGGCCGTCGCCACTTACGAGCGGTTGAGCGACCGGCTGGGCCGGGTGATGAGCTATGCCTCTCTGATCCATGCCGGCGACATGTCCGACCCCGAGATCGGGCGCTTTTATCAGACCACCCACGAGCGCGTTAATGATATCGAGTCCGAGCTCTTGTTCTTCACGCTCGAACTCAATCGGATCGATGACGCCGCGCTCGATGCAAAGCTCGAGGCGCCGGCGCTCGGTCATTACGCGCCATGGCTCAAGGATGTGCGGGCGTTTCGCGCCCATCAATTGAGCGACGAGCTCGAGCGGATGCTGCACGAGAAGTCGGTGGCGGGGCGCTCGGCCTGGGTCAGGCTCTTCGACCAGACCGAGGCCGCCTTGCGCTTTCGCGTCAAGGGCAAGTCGTTGACCAGCGCCGAGGTGCTGCATCTCCTTTCCGACCGCGATCCGGCGACGCGCAAGGCGGCGGCGAAGGCGCTTGGCGAGGTGTTCGGGCAGAATGCGCCGCTCTTCGCCCTCATCACCAACACGCTCGCCAAAGACAAGGAGATCGAGGATCGCTGGCGCGGGTTCAAACGGCCGATCTCGTCGCGCAATCTCGGGAACTTCGTCGAGGACGAGGTCGTGGATGCGCTGCTCGCCGCGGTGCGTGCGGCCTATCCGCGTCTTTCGCACCGTTATTATCGGCTGAAGGCGCGTTGGTTAGGCGTGGACGTACTGCCCTATTGGGACCGCAACGCGCCGCTTCCCGACGAGGACGACCGCAGCGTGACGTGGCCCGAGGCGCAGCGCATCGTGCTCGATGCCTATGCCGCGTTCTCGCCGGACATGGCGTCGGTCGGTCGGCGCTTCTTCGAGCGGCCTTGGATCGACGCGCCGGTGCGGCCCGGCAAGGCGTCGGGCGCTTTCGCCCATCCGACGGTGCCGAGCGCGCATCCCTATCTGCTGCTCAATTACCAGGGCAAGTCGCGCGACGTGATGACCCTCGCGCACGAGCTTGGCCATGGCGTGCATCAGGTCCTGGCCGCGCCGCAGGGCGCGCTCATGGCCGATACGCCGCTGACGCTCGCCGAGACCGCCTCGATTTTCGGCGAGATGCTGACCTTCCGCGCCATGCTCCGGGCCGAAAGCGACCCGCGGCGCAAAAAGGCGCTGCTTGCCGGCAAGGTCGAGGACATGCTGAACACCGTGATCCGGCAGATCGCCTTCGTCGAGTTCGAAGGGCGCGTTCACGAAGAGCGGCGTCGTGGCGAGCTCACGCCCGAGCGGATCGGCGAGATCTGGCTCGACGTGCAGCGCGAAAGCCTTGGGCCGGCGATCGGCTTCGAGGACGAGTATCGCTGGTACTGGACCTACATCCCGCATTTCATCCACACGCCGTTCTATGTCTATGCCTATGCCTTCGGCGATTGTCTCGTGAACTCGCTCTTCGCGGTCTATCAGGACGCGGCACCGGGATTTGCCGAGAAATATCTCGACATGCTGCGCGCAGGAGGGACCAAGCGGCACAAGGAGCTGCTGGCGCCGTTCGGGCTCGACGCATCCGACCCGGCGTTCTGGAACAAGGGACTGGCGGTCATCGAGAGCTTCATCGCCGAGCTCGAGGCGATGGGCTGACGCCATGTCCGACGACGATTCGCTGCCTGGCCGAATGCGGCGCTATGTGCGCGTCTCGACCGCCGTGGGCGGCCTTGCGGCGCGGCTTGCGGGCGCCCGCTATCTCGGCGTCGCAGTGGACCGGCCGCGCCATGCCGCCGAGCTGAAGCAGGTCCTCGGCGGCATCAAGGGGCCGCTGATGAAGGTGGCGCAGCTTCTTGCCACCATTCCGAACGCGCTGCCGCAGGAATATGCGAGCGAGCTCGCGACGCTGCAGTCCAACGCGCCGGCAATGGGCTGGGCCTTCGTGCGCCGGCGCATGGCCGGCGAGCTGGGTCCGGATTGGCAGGAGAAGTTCAAGAGCTTCGAGCACGAGGCGGCGCGCGCCGCCTCGCTTGGCCAGATCCATCGCGCCGTCGGACTCGACGGCCGGCGGCTCGCCTGCAAGCTGCAATATCCCGAGATGGGATCGGCGGTCGAAGCCGACTTGACCCAGCTCAAGATCGCAATGTCGCTCTATGAACGCTACGACCGCGCGATCACGACCAACGAGATCCATGCCGAGGTCGCGGACCGGCTGCGCGAGGAGCTCGACTATGTGCGCGAAGCCGCGCACATGCGCCTTTATCGCCTGATGCTGGCCGACGAGCCGTCGATTGCGGTGCCCGAGCCCGTGCCCGAACTCTCGACCGCGCGCCTTCTCACCATGACCTGGCTCGACGGCACGTCGCTCCTCGAAGCGGTCGACGCGCCTTTGGCCCAGCGCAACGAGATCGCGCGCAACATGTTTCGCGCCTGGTACGTGCCGCTTTACTACTACGGCGTGATCCACGGCGATCCGCATCTCGGCAACTACGCGGTGCGGCCGGGAGGCAAGATGAACCTCCTGGATTTCGGCTGCGTGCGCATCTTTCCGCCGGTCTTCGTCAAGGGCGTGATCGATCTCTATCGGGCGCTCGATCGGGACGACGAGGCGCTTGCCGTCAGCGCCTATGAGAGCTGGGGTTTTCAGAATCTCGACCGCGGCGTCATCGACGTGCTGAACCGCTGGGCGCGCTATGTCTACGCGCCGCTGCTCGAGGATCGCAAGCGGCGCATCCAGGAACTCGAGCCCGGCAGCACGGGGCGCGACGTCGCCGAGGATGTGCATCGCGAGCTGCGCCGGCTGGGCGGCGTGAAGCCGCCGCGCGAATTCGTTTTCATGGACCGCGCCGCCGTCGGGCTGGGCTCGGTGTTCATGCACCTCAAGGCCGAGATCAACTGGCATCGCCTGTTCCACGAGCTGATCGACGATTTCGATGTCGTGGAACTGGGCAGGCGGCAACGCGCGGCGCTCGCCGCCGCCAAGGTGCCGGGACCACCGACGAAACGTCGTCGCGCGTGATCAGGCCAGCTGCTTGACCGTCGCCGGTGGCTCCTGCCTCTG
>DATJLY010000474.1:0-2470 GCA_035509095.1 Allostellaceae bacterium
TCGTCGCTTGGGTTTTTGTTCAAACTGAGGCCGTCCCGCCCGGCCCAGGCGGGTGCGCTTTCTGCCTTAGTTTGCGCCGGCCCGGTCGCGGACGAGATGGGCGGCGAAATAGTCGTTAATGGCCGCGGCGATCGAATTCGCCGTGCGGTCGCGCCAGCTGTCCGAGTTGAGCGACTGCAAGTCCTGCTTGTTGGAGACGTAGCCCAGCTCGATCAATACCGAAGGCACATCGGGTGCGCGCAAGACGCGAAAACCCGCCGACCTGATCGGGTCTTTGTGCAATCGCGTCGTTGCCTCCAACTCGCCGACCAGCTTATGCGCAAACTGCATGGAAAATGTCTTGGTCTCGCGTTGCGCGAGATCGAGCAGGATGCCGGCGACGTCGTCTGGTTCGTTCTTGAGATCGACGCCGGCGATGACGTCGGCATGGTTTTCTTCGTCGGCGACCCGCGCGGCTTGCGGATCCGATGGCGTATCCGAAAGCGTGTAGACGGTGGCGCCGTCGGCGTCGCCCTCGCGGCGCGCCAAGAAATCGGCGTGGAGCGAAATGAACAGCGCGGCGCCGGCCTGCCGCGCGATCCGTACCCGGTCGCCGAGCGGCACGAAAGTGTCGTCGCTGCGCGTCATCAGCACGCGATATTTGCCCGACTGTTCGAGCCTATCGCGTAACCGCTTGGCGAATTCGAGCACGATGTCCTTCTCGCATTCCCCATTGGGCGCCCGCGTTCCGGTATCGATGCCGCCGTGCCCGGGATCGAGCACAATGAGCGGCCGCGCGTCGCCGGCAGCCGGCGGCGGCGCGCTCGCGGCGGGAACTTCGCTGCTGGCAAATTTCTCGTCGAGCGCCATCTTGCGCAAGAAGCTCTCGCGATCGGTGGCGCCGAGTTCGAGCACCAGCCGCGCCGGGCTGCCTGCCGCCGCGTCCATGACGAACGCCTTGTCGACGCGCACCGGCTTTACCAGGTCGAACACCATCCGCGAGCCGCCGGGCATCACCAGGCCGAAACGAAACGCCTTGATTAATCCGCGCCCCGCCTCGCCGGCATGCGGCGGCAGTTGGAACGTCACTTGGGGGATGTCGAGGACGAGGCGATAAGGATCCGCCAGGGTGAAGACGTGCAGGTCGATCTTGCGGTCGAGGTCCATGACGAACCGCGTTTGCGTCGCGTCGCCGCCGAGCCGCACGTCGCTCGCCACCGGATATGAGTCGGTCGCCGCAACGGTCTCAGGCGGTCCGGCAGCCAATGCCGCTCCGGCAAAGAGCACACCGAGGAGAGCCCAGCGCATGGCTTGGACAGGCATCGGTTTCCACCCCATCGAGCCCCTCTTACTCCATTAGGGACGCACGGTTAACCGAAACTAAACGGAGGCGGAATTGAGCTTTGGCCATGGCGAAATTTCCGCTGTTTCCGCCAAATCCCACAGGCGACTTGCCAATTCCCTCTCCGCGGCCTTAAGAAGAGAGGCTGACGGTGAAAGGTTCCGGTTGTGTCGCGTTAGGGCATCCGGTTACGTCCGCAAGGATTGGCTCCCCGAGGAAGATGACGGGAGCGAGGCGGACACCGCTTTCGAACCGCTCCGGCGCCAGACGTTCAATGGGGTTACGCCCTCAGCGAACAAGGCGCCGACGACGGCGCAAAGCGACGCCGACGCCCTCGAAGATGAGGACAGCCGGAACCTCGCGCGATGCGCGTGCCAGTAGTCCAACTGCTGGCGCCATATCGCGCCATGCCGTGAGCGATTGAGCGAAATTGCGGCCGCGTCCAGCGCTGCCGCCTCATAGCGGTTTGGAGTTCATGTTCGAGGCGCAAGTTCAGGTCCGCTCACAGCACGGCAGCGTTCATGCGGCGCTCGCCGGCATTCGGCCCTGGCCCGCTTGCCGCGCTCGCGGTTTCCGATCCGTCCCATTCACCGAGAATCGGGTCCACGCCCGCTCTCCGCGCCGATGCGGCGCGGCACGAGCCGGCATGCCGGCCCCAAAGAGATTTGCCAATGGCCAACAAAATGCTCATCGACGCGACCCATCCCGAGGAGACCCGGGTGGTCGTCTTGCGCGGCAATCGCGTCGAAGAATTTGACTTTGAATCCGCGCAGCGCAGGCAATTACGAGGCAATATCTACCTGGCGAAAGTGACGCGCGTCGAGCCGTCGCTGCAGGCCGCCTTCGTCGATTACGGCGGCAATCGTCACGGCTTTCTTGCGTTCAGCGAAATCCATCCCGATTATTACCAAATTCCGGTCGCCGACCGGCAGGCCCTGATCGACGAGGAAGAGCGCGCGCAACGCGCCGCCGACGACGAGGTCGATCGCCGCTCGCGGCGGCATCGTCGCCACGGCGCGCATCCCGCGGCGCGCCGCGACACGGTCATGCACGGCGAGCCTGCCGAATCTTCTTCCGATGATGCGGCCGCCAGCGAAGAAATTGCCGCGCCGCCCGAGCCAAGCGATCAGACGCCTTCCGTCGACGGCG
>DATJLY010000475.1:0-2192 GCA_035509095.1 Allostellaceae bacterium
GCGGAGGCCAAGGCGCGCGCCCGCCTGAAACCCGGAACGCTATCGCCGCGGGGCCGTCCCCTGTTATAACGGGGCAGGTTTGCGCGCGGCGGTGCGATGTTCCTGCTGATCGATAACTACGATAGTTTCACCTACAATCTCTGGCACTATCTGGGCGAACTTGGCGCCGAGGTGATGGTCCGGCGCAACGACGCGCTGACCGTCGCCGACGCGCTCGCGCTGAAGCCGCAGGGCATCGTGATCTCGCCGGGGCCGGGCGTGCCGGAAGCGGCCGGCATCTGCGTCGATCTCGTGCGTCGCGCCGGCGGCGTGCCGATCCTGGGCGTGTGTCTCGGGCTGCAAGCGATCGGCCATGCTTTTGGCGGCAAGGTCGTGCGCGCGCCGGCGCCGATGCACGGCAAGATATCGGCGATCCATCACGACGGGACCGGCGTTTTCGCCGGGCTCGCCGATCCGTTTCGGGCGACGCGCTATCACTCGCTCGTGGTCGATCGCGCGAGCGTGCCGGCGGCGCTCGCCGTCACCGCTTGGACCGAAGACGGGCTCGTCATGGGCGTTGCCCATCGCGAGCGGCCGGTGCATGGCGTGCAGTTCCATCCCGAAAGCATCGCGTCCGAAAGCGGCCACGCGCTGCTCAAGAATTTCCTGACGCTCGCCGCGGCCGAGCGCGTGGCGGCATGACGGACGTCGCGCAATTCAAGGATCTCCTTGCGCGCGTCGCGGCGGGGGAACGGCTCGACGAGGATGCGTCCGCCGCCGCGTTCGATGCGATGATGTCCGGCAACGCGACACCGGCGCAAATGGGCGGCTTTTTGATGGCGCTTCGCGTGCGCGGCGAGACGGTAGCCGAGATCACGGGCGCGGCGCGCACCATGCGCTCAAAGGCGCTGACGATCGACGCGCCTGCCGACGCCATCGACACGGTCGGCACCGGCGGCGACGGCGCCGGCACCTTCAACGTCTCGACCTCCGCGGCGTTCGTGGTGGCGGGATGCGGCGTGCCGGTCGCCAAGCACGGGAACCGCAATTTCTCCTCGAAATCGGGCTCGGCCGATATCCTGATGGCGCTCGGCGTCAATATCGACGCGGATATGAGCCTCGTGCGCCGCGCCATCTTCGAGGCCGGGATCGGCTTCATGATGGCGCCGCGTCATCACGGCGCCACGCGCCACGTGAACCCGACCCGGGTCGAGCTTGGCACGCGCACGATCTTCAACCTGCTGGGTCCGATCTCGAACCCGGCGCTGGTGAAGCGTCAGCTCGTGGGCGTGTTCTCGCCGGAATGGGTGAAGCCGATCGCCGAAGTGCTGGGTCAGCTTGGCAGCGAGCGCGCGTGGGTCGTCCATGGCGAGGGCATGGACGAGATCACGATCGCGGGCACGACGACCGTCGCATCGCTCGATAAAGGCAAGGTCACGACCTTCACCGTGACGCCGGAAGACGCGGGCTTGCCGCGCGCGCGCGTCGCCGACGTGAAAGGCGGCGATCCGGCCGAGAACGCGGCACGGCTTCACGCGCTGCTCGAAGGGGAAACCGGGCCGCTCCGCGACATCGTGCTGCTGAACGCGGCGGCGGCCCTCATCGTCGCGGGCAAGGCTGAGAATCTGAAGGCGGGCGTGGCGCTGGGCGCCGACGCGATCGCCAATGGCCGCGCGCGCCAGGCGCTGGCACGGCTCGTCGCCATCACCAATGAAAGCCCGCCGCCGCAATGAGCGACACGCTCGCCTCGATCTGCGCGACGACGCGCGAGGCGGTGAAGCGGGCCAAAAGCGCGCGGCCGCTTGCCGCCATCGAACGCGCGGCCGCGGATGCGACCGCGCCGCGCGGCTTCATCGCGGCGCTCGAGCGGCGGGTCGAAGCGGGCGGCTATGGCCTCATCGCCGAGATCAAGAAGGCCTCGCCCAGCGCGGGCCTGATCCGGCCGGATTTCGATCCGCCGGCACTCGCACGCGCCTATCAGCAAGGCGGCGCCGCGTGCCTTTCGGTCCTCACCGAAGCGGCGAATTTCCTGGGCTCGGGCGAACACCTAGAGGCGGCGCGGGACGCGGTCGAATTGCCGGTGCTGCGCAAGGACTTCATGCTCGATCCTTATCAGGTGACCGAAGCCCGGGCATGGGGTGCGGACTGCGTCCTGTTGATCCTGGCGGTGTTGACGGATGACGAGGCCCACGCGCTCGAAGGCGCCGCGATGG
>DATJLY010000476.1:0-4113 GCA_035509095.1 Allostellaceae bacterium
TGGAGCTCGGGATTCCCGGGACCCTGTTATGTCTAGGTCTGGCCATTTGGGCCCTGTGGCGCGTCGGCTTCGCGAGCGGCCGGTCGCGGCTTGGTCGTGCGGGGTCGCTGGGTTGGGCTGCGTCCGCGCTCGTTATCGCGCTGCTGGCTTACGGCGCGTGGCAAGCTTGGTGGCTGGCGTCGCTTTTCCTCGCCGCGGCTACCCTCAGCGCGATAGCGGGAACTCCTGCAGATAGTGCTGATATTCCGGCTCGAGATCGACCTTGAGCCCCTCGAGGATCCGCACGGTCGAATTGTAGAACGCGATGGCCAGGACCAGATCGACGTACCGCTCGGCGTCGAGATGCTGTTTCAGAACGGCATAGGTCTCGTCGGAGATGCCGCAGGTCGCCGTGCTTTCGCGCGCCGCGCGCAGCACCGCCTTGGTAAGCGGATCGAGCTTGGTGGGCTTGCCGGCGGTGTCGTCGGCGACCGCGCGGATATCATCGTCGCTGACCCCGAACTGCCGGCACAGCTCGACATGGTGCGCGTATTCATAGACGCAGCGGGTCGAGTATCCGACTTGCAGGATCGCCATTTCGCGCAGGCGCGGATCGAGCTTGCTGTCGTGTCGGATATACATCGCGAGCGCGGTGTTCTTCTGCCCGCCGGGGCTGTTGCCCAAGGCGCGGCGGATGTTGAGCGCGTCGCTGCCGGCCTCTTGGTAGGGCACGCGGGCCATGATTGCTCTCCTTCTGCCGGTCAGGCCTTGAGATAGTGCTCGGTGTACCAATCGGCGATCTCGCCGCCCGTCGTCACCCAAACCTCGCGGTGACGGGTGATGTGCTCCAGCGCCTTGGCGAAATACCGGCTGCGATGGGGATGGCCGATCAGGAACGGGTGGAGGCAGATCGCCATCACGCGGCCGGTCTTGGCGCCATCCTCGTAGAGCACGTCGAACTGGTCGCAGATCTGGCGGCCGAACTCTTCGCCGGTACGCTTCATCTCGAGGAAGTTCGGGATGTCGTTGAGCTCGATCGAATAGGGCATGGACAGCATCGAGCCGCTTTTCACCCGCATCGGATAGGGCTGCTCGTCGTTCACCCAGTTGCCGACATAGCGGATGCCCTGCTCGGCAAGGAGGTCGAGCGTGTTGACCGTCTCGGACAGCCCGGGGCTCAGCCACCCGCGGGGCCGCTTGCCGGTGCCGGCGGCGATCGTCTCCACCGACTCCCGCACCAGCGCGCGTTCCTCGTCCTCGCTTTGCGCGTTGAGGAGGATCGAGTTGGTGGTGCCGTGACCCATCCATTCCCAATGAAGCGCGTTGCCGGCCTCGATGACGCGGGGATAGCGGGCGCACACATCGGAATTGAGCGCCACCGTGCCGCGCACGCCATACCGCTCCATGATCTCCATCATGCGCCAGATGCCGACGCGCAGACCGTAGTCGCGCCACGAGAAATTGAGGACGTCGGGACTGAGCTGCGCGCCGCCGCCGCTCATCCGCGCGCCGGGCCGGTCGAACAGGAAATGCTCGATGTTGGGGATGACCCACACCGCGACCCGGGCGCCGTTCGGCCAGCGCAGCGGCTTGCGGTCGACGATGGGCGAATAATCGAACCGGCCGTGATCGCGCGGCACTGGCGCTTGAGCCATCAGCCCCTCCGTGATTCCCCCGATGCTAGCCCCTGCGCGCGCGGCGCGCCAACGTTCAGGGTTGGCGGCCGTGCGTCAGCGGGCTCAACCCGGCCGGCAGCAGCCACGCGGTCGCAAGCACGGCAAGGCCCAGCACGCTGGTGATGATATAGACCTGGTGCAGCCCGTCCGCGATCGCCTGGGTCAAAGGACCCAGCACGTCGGCCGTGAGCGTCTGCCGCAAGGTCGGGTCCATGATCCGGTCGACGACATCCTCGCTCGCTCCCTGGCGCGCGAGATAGGCGTTGAGCGTGCCGCCAAACACCGCCGCGCCCAACGCCTGACCGACCTGGCGCGCGAACGAGATGGTCGAGGTGGCGACGCCGCGCAATTCCCTGCCGACGCTGCCTTGGGTCGCGACCGTGAAGGTGTTGCTGGTGAGCCCCATCCCGACGCCGATGAGGCCCGAGCCGAGCCCCGCGATCCATGGCCCCGCCGCCGGCACGAGCGCCACCAGCACGAGACTCCCCAGCAAAAGCGGCGCGGCGCCGCTGATCGTGGTGACGCGATAGGAGGTCCGCACCATGACGATGCTGCCCAGCATGCTGCCGATCGGCCAGGCGACCGACGGCGTCATCAGCACGATCCCCGCGATCATCGCGCCCTTTCCCATGACGCCCTGGACGTAGAGCGACAGGAAGGCCGACGCGCCCATGATGATGGCGCCCAGCGAGAGGCAGCCCAGCGCGCCCGCGCCGACGATCCGGTTCTTCAGCATCGCCACCGGCAGCATCGGCTCGGCCGCGCGCGCTTCGTTGCGGAAGAACAGCCACAACAAAGCCGCCGCCACCGCGAAGAGCCCGATCACCGTGCCGGCGCTGAACCGCGTCGCCTCCACCAGCGCGAACATCAGGACGCCGCTCCCGGCCATCATCAGCATCGAGCCGTAATAATCGATATGGCGCCGGCGCTGCGGCGGCGCTTCGTGGAGCCACAGCGCCAACATCGTGATGGCGGCGAGCGCGATCGGCACGTTCACCCAGAACACCATCGGCCAGATCGTGTGCGCGATCAGGAACGCGCCCAGGAGCGGCCCGATGATCGAC
This sequence comes from Allostellaceae bacterium, assembly GCA_035509095.1. Classification (GTDB taxonomy): domain Bacteria; phylum Pseudomonadota; class Alphaproteobacteria; order ATCC43930; family CGMCC-115725; genus DATJLY01. The sequence goes on from DATJLY010000476.1 coordinate 2,720, forward strand.
CCGATCGCCCACACGCTCGAGAGCCAGCCTTGGAGCTTCGCGCGCTCGACCGGGGAATAAAGATCGCCGATCACCGTCTGGGTGATCGGCACGATCCCGCCCGAGCCCACGCCCTGCACGATCCGGAAGCCGATCAGCGACACCATGCTCCACGAGAACCCGCACAGGATCGACCCCACGACGAACAACCCCACCGCCATGAGCAGCATCGGCTTGCGGCCATAGATGTCGGCGAGCCGGCCATAGATCGGGATGGTGACGGCCTGGGTCAGGAGATAGGCGGTGAAGACCCACGAGAAGAGGTCGAACCCGCCCAGCTCGCCGACGATCTGGGGCATCACCGTCGCGACGATGTAGCTCTCGATCGAGGAGATCAGGAGCGTCCCGATCGCCGCCGCGAGCACGAGGCTCCGCCGCGTCGCGCGCGCCGGCGCGACGGACTCGAGGTCGCTCGTCTGGGGCTCGGCCAAGTGTTTCACGCGCCGGAGGTCGAGGTCCCACCTTGCTATCAGCGCCGGCCGCCCGGCTGTAGCGGCTTTCCCGCATGGCGGCCCCGAATACGCGACAATTGATAATCGGCGCCGCGTCTGCGCAACCGCCTTTTCCAACCGCTAGCCAGCTTGTACGCAACGTATACCATTTTTTGCGTTCTTTGTCAATCGGCGCGGCTGCGTGTTCCTTGTGAAAGTAGCCACGGGTAGCTACTTTGTCTTTCATGCGCGCCGTCGGCATCAAAATGCTGAAGAACAGGCTCAGCGAGTATGTGCGGATCGCGGCCGCGGGGGAGACCGTGCTGGTCACCGACCGCGACCGGGTGGTGGCGGAGCTTGGGCCGCCCGGCCCGGCACGCAGCCCCGTGCCCTCCGATTCCCTCTACGCCGACCTGATCCACAAGGGACTGATCGCGCCTGCGCAAGATCGCACCAAGGGACCGCTCCCGCGGCAGCCGGTCATTTCCACCGAGGCGCTGATGCAGGAATTGGACGAGGACCGCAAGGACCGCTGGGAGGATTAGCATCGCCCTGATCTATCTCGACAGTTCGGTCGCGCTCGCACAGCTTCTGGGCGAAAGCCGGGCGCCGCCGGCCGCGCTGGGCGAGATGGACCTCATTTCCAGCCACCTCCTCGAATACGAAATCTGGAACCGGATCAACATCGCAAGGCTTGGGCATTCGCATGGCGACGCCGTCCGTGCTCTCCTTTTGCGTGTCGACCTGATCGCGCTGAACCCGGAAATTCTTGCCCGCGCGGTCGAACCCTTTCCGGTTAAGGTGCGCACGCTCGACGCGCTTCACCTCGCGTCGCTCGAGTTTCTTCGCGCGCACGGGCAAAGGGTCGAACTTGCGAGCTACGACAACCGCCTTCTCGCCGCGGCGCGCGCGCTCGACATTCCG
>DATJLY010000477.1:0-10243 GCA_035509095.1 Allostellaceae bacterium
CGCGCGGCATCCTTTCTGCAATCTCCTGCATTTCGAGAAAGATGAAGATATCGACGAGCCGCGCGTGCTGTTGGTCGCGCCGCTGTCGGGGCATTTCTCGACCTTGCTGCGCGGGACGGTCGAACGGCTCCTCTGCGACCATGACGTCTACATCACCGACTGGGTGAATGCGCGCGACGTGCCGCTGCTGCACGGGCGGTTCGATCTCGACGACTATATCGATCTCGTCATCCACTACATCCGCCGGTTGGGACCGCGCGTCAACGTGGTCGCGGTGTGTCAGCCCTCGGTGCCGACGCTCGCCGCGGTGGCGCTGATGGCGGCCGGCAACGATCCGGCGCAGCCGCGCAGCATGACCTTGATGGGCGGTCCGATCGATCCGCGGGTCAATCCGATGGTGCCCAACCGGCTCGCCACGTCGCGCTCGCTCGACTGGTTCGAGCGGACCGTCATCGGCACCGTGCCGGCGCGCTATCCCGGCGCGTTCCGTCGCGTCTATCCGGGCTTCCTGCAGCTTGCGGGATTCATGACGATGAATCTCGACCGCCACATCACCGCGCACGTGGACCTCTTCAAACACCTCATCAGCGGCGACGATGACAGCGCCGAGGCGACGCGTGTCTTCTACGACGAGTTCATGTCGGTGATGGACCTGCCGGCCGACTTCTATCTCCAGACCATCAAGCGCGTGTTCCAGGACCAGGCGTTGCCGCAAGGCAAGCTCACGAGCCGCGGCCGCAAGATCGAGCCGGCCGCCATCACGCGCACCGCGCTCTTGACCGTCGAGGGCGAGAACGACGACATTTGCGGGGTGGGACAGACCGGCGCCGCACACGAGCTGCTGACCGGCCTGCCCGCCGGGATGAAAGAGCGCCACGTCCAGCCCAAGGTCGGCCATTATGGCGTGTTCAACGGCCGGCGCTGGCGCGGCGAGATCTATCCCAAGGTGCGGGATTTCATCCGCATCCACGGCTGACCAGGGGCGCGCGCGTTCCGCCGGCGCCCGGTGCTAGGAGGCGTCATGGCGCGAACCGGAAAAGTCATCATCACCTGCGCCGTCACGGGGTCGATCCACACCCCGACGATGAGCCCCTATCTGCCGCTCACGCCGGACGAAGTGGCGGAGCAGGCGATTGGCGCGGCCGAGGCGGGCGCCGCGATCCTGCACCTTCATGCGCGCGATCCAAAGGACGGGCGTCCCACGCCCGATCCGGCCGTGTTCATGCAATTCCTGCCGCGCATCAAGCAGGCCTGCGATGCGGTCGTGAACATCACTACGGGCGGCGGGCTCGGCATGACGCTCGACGAGCGCCTGGCCGCGCCCAAGCGCGCCTCGCCCGAGATGTGCTCGCTCAACATGGGGTCGATGAATTTCGGCCTCTATCCGCTCCTCAACCGCTACAAGGAGTTCAAGCACGATTGGGAGCGGCAGCATCTGGAGGGCACGAGAGACTTCATTTTCAAGAATACTTACAAGGATATAGAAGGCACTTTGAAGGATCTGGGCGAGGCGCACGGGACGCGCTTCGAGTTCGAATGCTACGACGTCGGCCATCTCTATAATCTGGCTCACTTTTTGGACCGCAAGCTGGTCAAGCCGCCGCTTCTGGTGCAGACCATTTTCGGCATCATGGGCGGCATCGGCGCCGATCCCGAGAACGTCACCCACATGAAGCGCATCGCCGACAAGCTGTTCGGCGACGATTATTACTGGTCGATCCTTGCGGCCGGGCGCCACCAGATGCCGCTCATCACCATGGGCGCGATCATGGGCAGCAGCGTCCGGGTCGGGCTCGAGGATTCGCTCTATCTCGGCAAAGGGCAGCTCGCCAAGACCAATGCCGAGCAGGTGACGCGCATCCGCACCATCCTCGAGAATTTGTCGCTCGATATCGCGACGCCCAAGGAGGCGCGCAGCATGCTGGACCTGAAAGGCGGCGACCGGGTCACGTTCTGATGATCGACAAATGCGTCGCGAGCCTTGCCGAGGCGGTCTCCGGCATCGCGGACGGCATGACCTTGTTGTGCTCCGGCTTCGGCACCGTGGGCGAGCCGGTCGAGCTGATCGAGGCGGTGGTGGCGCAAGGCGCGCGCGATCTCACCATTGTCTCCAACAATGCCGGCACCGGCGAGCGCGGCATCGCGATGCTGATCCGCGAGGGGCGGGTGCGCAAAGTGATCTGCTCCTACCCGCGCAGCTCCGACCCGCATGTGTTCGAGGCGCTCTATCAGGCCGGCAAGATCGAGCTTGAGCTGGTGCCGCAAGGCACGCTCAGCGAGCGCATCCGTGCCGCCGGCGCCGGGATCGGCGGCTTCTATACCCGGGTGTCGGCGGGAACCAAGCTTGGCGAGACCAAGGAATCGCGCGAGCTCGACGGCGCGCTTCATGTGCTGGAGCGGCCGATCAAGGCCGACGTGGCGCTCTTGAAGGGCGATCGCGCCGATCGCTGGGGCAATGTCGTCTATCGCAAGTCGGCGCGGAACTTCAACCCGGTGATGGCCATGGCAGGGCGGCTCTCGATCATTCAGGTGCGCGAGATCGTGGCGCTTGGTACGCTCGATCCCGAGATGATCCATACGCCCGGCATCTTCATCGATCGCGTGGTGGTCGCATGACGCCGCTCTCCCGCCGCCAGATGGCGTGGCGCGTCGCGCAGGACGTGGCCGACGGCGCCTATGTCAATCTCGGGATTGGCATGCCGACGCTCGTCTCGGATTACCTTCCGGAGGGACGCGAGATCGTCGTCCACAGCGAAAACGGCATTCTCGGCATGGGCGGCGCGCCCAAGCCGGGCGAAGAGGACAAGGACCTCGTCAATGCCGGCAAGGGCCTCACGACGCTCGTTCCCGGCGGCGCCTTCTTCCACCACAACGACGCGTTCGTGATGATCCGCGGCGGCCATCTCGACCTGTCGATCATGGGCGCGTTCGAAGTGTCCGAAACGGGCGACCTCGCCAATTGGACGACCGAGGACCCGAGCTTCTCGCCCGGGGTCGGCGGCGCCATGGATTTGGCGGTCGGCGCGCGCGAGGTCCGCGCGCTTATGGAGCACACGACAAAGGACGGCACGCCGCGCATCCGCAAACGCTGTGGCTATCCGTTGACGGCGCCGCGTTGCGTGAAGCGCATCTACACCAATCTCGCCGTGCTCGACATCACCGCCGACGGCGTCGTCGTGCGCGAGTTGGTGGACGGGCTCGATCTGCCGGAATTGCAGGCCTTGACCGAGCCCAAGCTCACGCTCGCCAACGATTGGCGCCGCCTTATTGCGCCGGCGCTGTAGCCCGCAGTCCGCGCACGAACGCCATCCAATTGCCTTTGGGCGCGGGGCAGGGCTCGCCGCCACCGGTCGGGACCAGGGATATCCCGCCAAACCGCCACAAACGCTGCCAGTCGTCGAGGCTTTGCAGCGCGCGCTCGTCGATGCGGCGCCTGATCCGGCGGCGGACATAGGAAATGCCGACGGTGAAATAGAACACGACGCCGATCGCACCCACCCCCAGCGCCACCTTCCACCCGCCGAGCCACAGCGCCAGGATCGTTGCCGCCAGCACCCCATAGGCCCAAATATTGCCGTCCGCCTCGACCGCGACCGGGCAATCCATGTGCTGCAGCCGCTTGAAATCGTGGTGAAGCGTGACCTGCCCGCGTTGATGCAGGTCCTGAAGCGCGCGGTATAGGTCCGTCGCGGTCTCGACCGGGGCCTGGTCTTCGACGTCGCTCATGCGCCTTTCTTGCCGATCCCTTGCGTCTTCGCCACAATAATCGCATGTCGTCCGTTAACGACGCGCCAACCCTCCTGCCGCCGCCGCCGGTGCGCCCGACGCCGCCGCGCCATCTGTTCTTCCGGACGGCCCACGGCTGGCTCGACAGCTTCGGCGCCGACGCGTTCGAATTGCCGGCGCTCGAGCGGCGGCTGCTCTGGCGGCGCAATCTCGTGGTGAGCGATCCGGCGGCGATCCGTCACGTCTTTCTGGACAACGCCGTTAATTATACCAAGACGGCGATCGCGCGCCGGCTGCTCGAGCCAGGCCTCGGCAAGGGCCTCATCACGCTCGAAGGCGAGGCGTGGCGGCGCCACCGCAAGATCATGGCCCCCGCCTTCGATCCGCCCAGCATCGCGCAACACGTGCCGGCGATGGTCGCCGCGGCCCGCGATCTCGGCGCGCGCTGGACCACGTTGTCGGACGGCACGGTCGTCGACATGGTTCAGGAAATGCGCCGTTCGACCTTGGCGATCATCGCGCGCACCATGTTCTCGGCTGATTCCGGCGGCATGGTCGACTTGGTCGCGCACACGGTCGAGCGCTATGTGGCGGGCATCCGGATCGGGCCCCTTGACCTTCTCGGCCTGCCGGACTGGTTTCCACGCTGGCTGCAGCGGCGGAACGCGCACCGCGCCTTCGGCGATCTCTCGCGCGCCATCGCCGCGATCATCGACGCACGGCGTCATGCGCCCGGGTCCGTCGGGTCCGATCTCCTCGGGCGCCTCATCGCGGCCCGCACCGACGAGACCGGCGCGCCGCTGCCGGAGGATGAGATCCAGGCGGAATTCGTGACCATCTTCATGGCGGGCCACGAGACGACGGCATTGGCATTGTCCTGGACCTGGTATTTGCTGGCGCTTCATCCCGAAGCTCACGACGCGGTCGAAGCGGAACTCGCGCGGGTTCTCGGCGGTCGCGATCCCGAGCCTGCCGATGTCCCGCGTCTTACCTATACGCGCATGGCGATCGACGAGGCGCTGCGGCTCTATCCGCCCGCGCACACCTTGTCGCGCCAGGCGCTTGGCCCCGACGAGGTCGCCGGCCACCGCGTCGCCAAGAGCTCGATCGTGTTCGTGATGCCGTGGATCCTGCATCGGCATCGTCGGCTCTGGGACGCTCCCGAGAAATTCCGGCCCGAGCGCTTTTCCGGCGCCGAGGCCGCGGCGCGCCCGCGCTTTGCCTATCTTCCCTTCGGGGCGGGGCCGCGCGTTTGCATCGGCGCCTCGTTCGCGCTCACCGAGGCCGTGGTGGTGCTTGCGACCTTGGCGCAGCGCTTCCGGCCGCGCCTCGTTCCCGGCGTCGAAATCGAGCCGGCGGGCCTTATCACGTTGCGGCCGAAAAACGGCATGCCGATGACCTTGACGCGGCGGTAGGCGCGGATAGGTGCGTCCTTCGACTACGCTTCGCTTTGCTCAGGATGAGGAAGTTTACTGAAACGTCCTTATCCTGAGCGGAGCGCGAACGCGCTCAGTCGAAGGACGCACCCGTCAATCCGCGGGCGGCGGGCGCATCTTGTCGATGACGATGCCGTCGCCGATCAAGGCCTCGATTTCCTCGGCGCCATAGCCCGCATCCTTCAGCACCGCGCGGTTCCCTTCGCCAAAGCGCGGCGGCTTGCGGCGCAGCTTCGCCGGCGTGCGGGACAGGCGGATGGCATTGGCGACGCCTTTATAGCCGTCCAGCTCCCAGATCGCGCCGCGATGCCGCGTGTGCGGATGCGTCAGCACGTCGGGGATCGTCTCCACCACGCCGCACGGGACGCCGCGATCCAGAAGCCGCGCGCACAACGCTTCGCCGTCTAGTCCGGCCAGAATTCCTTCCATCGCCGCGCGCAAGGCCAGGCGGTTCACCACCCGGTCGCCATTGTTGAGGAAGCGCGGGTCCCGGGCGAGCTCGGGCCGGCCCAACTCGGCGCACAGCCGCGCGAATTGCCGGTTGTTGCCGCAGCCGACATAGATCGCCTTGGTCTTGGTGGGGAATTGGTCATAGGGCGACAAATTCGGATGCCCGTTGCCGAGCCGCGTCGGCGCGCGGCCCGTCATGAACCAGTTGGTGGCGTAAGGGTGGCTCAGCATGAGCCCGCTCTCGTAAAGCGTTGCCTCGAGGAATTGCCCGCGGCCCGAGCGGGCACGTTCCTGAAGCGCCATCAGGATGCCGATCGTCGCGTTGAACCCGGTGGTCAGGTCCACCACCGGCACGCCGATGCGCAACGGGCCGCCATCCTTCTCGCCATTGAGGCTCATCACGCCCGAAGAGGCCTGAACACAGGCGTCATAGCCGGCGAACCCGCCCATCGGCCCGTCCGCGCCAAAGCCCGAGATGCGGCAATGGACAAGGCGCGGAAAGCGCTCCTTCAGCACCGTCTCGTAATCCATGCCCCATTTCTCGAACGTGCCGGTCTTGAAATTCTCGATCAGCACGTCGGCGGTTTCGAGCAGGCGGAACAGCACCTCGCGGCCCTTGGGCTTGGCGAGGTCGAGCGCGATGGCCCGCTTGTTGCGGTTGATGCCGAGGAAATAGGAGGCGGTATTGTCGTCATCGAACGGCGGGCCCCAGCCGCGCACCTCGTCGCCTTGGGGCGGCTCGACCTTGATCACCTCGGCGCCGTGGTCGGCCAGGATCTGGGTGCAGAACGGCCCGCCCAGCACGCGCGAAAGGTCGATCACCTTGAGGCCGCTGAGCGCCCCGCTTCCATCGCTCATGTCGAGACTTTCTCCTTGATGCCGAAATTGTCGGCCGCGAACTTCGGATAGATGCGCGCAAGCGTCGCCGCCACCGGCCCGCGCAGCTCGGCCAAGGTCGTTGCGTCCGGAAGCGGCGTCTGCGGCACCGCCGGCGGGCTCTCGAACGCGAAGCCGGTATTGTCCTGCACTTCCTCGAGTGTGTGGCCGGCATGGAGGCTCGCGAGCGCAAAGCGGCGCCGCACGGGGTCGAAGGTGAAGAGGCATAACGGCGTCACGAGCGCCACCGGCCCGCCGCGCCGCCATACGCCGGGCGGGCTCGACCCCGGCGCGCTCACGAACGAGACGCGCTCGACCAGCGTGCGGCGCGAATGCTCGGTGCGGAACAGGATGATGCGCGGCACGGTGAAATAGAGGAACGCCGAGCCATAGGAGCCGGCAAAGCGCGCCTTCGGGTGCGCGTAGTCGCCGATCGCGACGAGGTTGATGTTGCCGTCGCCGTCGATCTCGGCGCCCGAGAAGAAGAACACGTCGATGCGACCCTGCGCCGCCGCGTCGAAGAGTTCGCGGCCGCCGTCGGTGAAGAGATTGTGCTCGGGGCTTTGTTGCAGCGACACGAGCATGCCGGCGCGGCGCTCTTCGAGAAAACAGGCCGCCGCCGGGATCGGCGAGTTGGCGCCGACCGCCGCGTGCCGCGCCCCCACGACGAGCCGCCGCACCGTCTCGATCAGCACGTCGGTGGAGGTTGCCTCACGCGGCGCGGCGGACATGGACGAAGCGCTCGAGATAGCGCGCAAAGCCCTCTTCGCTCGCGGCAAGCGTCAGATAGTCCCGCAAATGGCCGGTATCCTCGGGCTCCTCGAGCCGCATCGGCCACGCGCCGCGCGGCGCGACCGCGACCGCGCCGATATAAAAGGCGGGAATTGTGGCGCCAACGAGCCGTTCGTCGAGGAGAAGATTCTCGTCGACGACGCGCTCGACCGTCGCGACGCTCGTCACGCTCGCGTGCGCAAGGGTGAAAAGATCGCGCCGCCGTCCGACCCAGACATTGCCGGCGCGGTCCGCCATCGGCGCGTGGAAAAGCGCCACGTCCGGCCGGATCGCCGGCAGCGCCACGATCGGATCGCCGGGCGCGAACGGGTTCTCGATCAGCTTCCAATCCGGCCGCACGCGCAGGATGTCGGAGCCGATGATGCCGCGCAGCACCGCGAGCGGATTGCCCATCTCCGAGGCGCGGAGTGCGGCATGAATGGCGGGGCAGGTCGCGTCCTTGACGGCGATGCGGCCCTCGCGCACCGCGGCCGAAAAGCGCGGTGCCGGACCCAGCTCGCCAAATCCCACGGCCGAGGTCTCGACCGTCGCGACCGAGCCCACGCCGATCAGCAGATCGGCCTGAAGGCTCCCGGCCGGCACGGTGAGAAGATGCAGGTTGCTCACGCCGCGCCGGATCAGCGCGCGGGTCGCCTCCATCGCGACGCCGGCATAATCCGCCGGCACCGCCAGAAGCGCGCCATCGGCGATCGCAGCGAGCGCGGTATCGAGGTCGGTGATCACGCCATCCGCTCGATGACGCAGGCGATGCCCTGGCCGACGCCGATGCACATGGTGACGAGCGCGCGCTTTGCCTCGCGCCGCTGCAATTCGCGGATCGCGGTCAGGGCGAGGCGCGCCCCCGAGGCGCCGAGGGGATGCCCGATCGCGATCGCGCCGCCATTGGGATTGACGCGGCTGTCGTCGAAGGCAACGCCCAAGAGCTTGAGGCAGCCCAGCACCTGGCTCGCGAACGCCTCGTTGAGCTCGATCACGTCGATGTCCTTGAGCGAAAGCCCGGCCCGCTCCAACGCCTTTTGCGAGGCCGGTACCGGCCCCAGCCCCATGACGCGCGGCGCGACGCCGGCGATCGCGGCCGAGACGATGCGCGCCATCGGCGCGGCGCCCGCCTTCTCTCCGGCCTCGCGCGTGCCGATGATGAGTGCCGCCGCGCCGTCATTGATGCCCGACGCGTTGCCGGCCGTCACGACGCCGCCGTCGTTCAGCGCCTTCAGCTCCAGGAGCCGTTCGAGCGTCGTGTTGGGGCGCGGATGTTCGTCCTGATCGACCACGATCTCGGCGCCTTTGCGCGCGCCCGGCACGGTCACCGGCAACAGCTCCTTGGCATAGAACCCCTCGGCCTTGGCGCGCGCGTATTTCGCTTGCGAGGAAGCCGCGAACGCGTCGCTCTCGGCGCGGGTGATGGCATGCTCGCGCGCGACGTTGTCCGCGGTCTCGGCCATCGTATCCATGCCGAAGCCCTTGGCGACCTTGGGGTTTGGAAAGCGCGGACCGATCGTCGAGTCGAAGATCTTAGCCTCGCGCCCATAGGCGCTTTCGGATTTGCCCATGACGAAGGGCGCGCGGCTCATGCTTTCGACGCCGCCGGCGAGGAACAGATCGCCCTGGCCGCAGGTCGCCGCGCGCGCCGTGTCGAGGACGGCGGCAAGCCCGCTGCCGCACAGGCGGTTGACGGTAAGCCCGCCGGTTTCGATCGGCAGGCCGCCCAAAAGCGCCGCGTGCCGCGCCACGTTGCGCGCATCCTCGCCCGCCTGGTTGGTGCAGCCGACGATCGCGTCCTCGAAAGCCTCGGGCTTGAACTTGCTCCGCGCCAACAGCGCCTTGATCACGCCGGCCAACAGATCGTCGGGCCGCACCGGTGCCAGCGCGCCCGCATGGCGCCCGATCGGCGTGCGCAATCCGTCATAGACATAGGCGTCGAGCATCTGATGCGGCCTTCGATTTTGCTTGGGTTACCGGGAAGGTAGGCAATGACCCGCCGCTTCACAAGCGGTCACGGGCAAAGGCGCGATCCATATGACGGAATCGTCTTTGTCGTCGTCCCCGCGAAAGCGGGGACCCAGGACTAGCGACGTGCGGTTGCCCTGGGCCCCGCTGTCGCGGGGGCGACGACGGAGGTGTTTCAAGCTGTGCGGATCAGACTCGAGCGGCTTTTGCCGAGGTGGCTTACGTCTCGCTCAACACCCGGCGAAGCTTCGTTGCCAGCGCATCGAAGGTGAACGGCTTGGTGATCAGCTCGACGCCCGGATCGAGCCGCCCGTGATGGACGATGGCGTGGCGTGCATAGCCGCTGGTGAACAGGATCTTCAGGTCGGGATAGCGGCGTTTCGCCTCGTCCGCGAGCTGGCGTCCGTTCATGCCGCCCGGCAATCCGACATCCGTGAACAACAGCCGGACGTCGCGATTGGCCTCGAGCTGCCGCAAGCCGCTGCGGCCGTCGGCAGCGTCGATCACGACATAGCCAAGATCATGAAGCGCTTCGACGGTAAGGCCGCGCACGTCGCGATCGTCCTCGACGACGAGGATCGTCTCGCCGTGGCCGTGCGGCGCATGGCCGACCTCATCGGCGGCATCGGCCGCCGCGGCAAGGCCGTCGAGATAGCGGGGCAGGAAGACCTTCACCGAGGTTCCGCCGCCGACCTCGCTATAGAGTCTGACATGGCCGCCCGACTGCTTGACGAAGCCATAGACCTGGGGAAGTCCAAGGCCGGTGCCGTGCCCGGTTTCCTTGGTCGAGAAGAACGGCTCGAAAGCGCGCGCGGCGATTTCCGGCGTCATTCCGGTGCCGGTGTCGCTGACAGCGATGCAGACATAGGGGCCGGCGGTCACGTCGTCGGCCTCGGCGCAATTGAGGTTCATCGCCTCGATCGTGAGCCGGCCGCCATCCGGCATCGCGTCGCGCGCATTGATCGCAAGGTTGAGCAGCGCGTTCTCGAGCTGATTGGGATCGACGAAGATCGGCC
>DATJLY010000478.1:0-8193 GCA_035509095.1 Allostellaceae bacterium
CATCGGCGCTAGGCGGCTGATTCATGAGCATCTCGCGGCCTTTCATCGAGCGTCCGATCGCGACCTCGCTGTTGATGCTCGGCATCCTGGTATTCGGGCTTGCCTCCTACAACCTTCTGCCGGTGGCGGCGATCCCGAACGTGGATTTCCCGACCATCACCGTCACCGCGCAACTTCCGGGCGCCAGCCCGGAGACCATGGCGTCCTCGGTCGCGACGCCGCTCGAGCAGCAATTCGCCGCGATCCAGGGTCTCGACCAGATGACGTCGACGAGCGGGCTCGGCAACACCTCGATCACGCTGCAGTTCGAGCTCTCGCGCAATATCGACGGCGCCGCCCTCGACGTGCAGACCGCGATCAACGCCGCGAGCGGCGTGTTGCCCAAGAACCTGCCGACGCCGCCCACCTATAAGAAGGTCAACCCCGCCGATCGCGCGATCCTGATCTATGCCATCCATTCCGACACGATGCCGATGTCGAAGGTGGATGATTATGCCTACACGATCCTGGCGCAGCGCATCTCGACCGTGCCCGGCGTGTCGCAGGTCGATATCGGCGGCGAGCAGAAATACGCGGTGCACATCCAGGTCAATCCCGACGCGCTGGCGAGCCGCGGCATCGGGCTCGAGGATGTGCGCTCGGCGCTTGCCAACACCAGCGCCGACAATCCCAAGGGCACGCTCGAGGGCGAGCATCAATCGACGACGATCGACACCAACGATCAGCTATTCGACGCCAAGGCGTTCAACAACGTCATCATCGCCTATCGCGATGGCGCGCCGGTCCGGGTCAAAGATGTCGGCCAGGCCATCGATTCGGTCGAGACCGACCGGGTCGGCGCCTGGTACAGCATCAATGGACAGGATCATCCGGCCGAGCTGCTGATGGTCCATCGCGCGCCCGACGCCAACACGGTGGCGACGGTCAACCGCATCAACGCGCTCCTCGGTACGCTCCGGCAATCGATCCCGGCGCAGGTGAAGATCGACCTTCTGTCGGATCGGACGCAGACCATCCGCGCCTCGGTCTCCGACGTGCGCTTCACGCTGCTCCTCACCATCGGCCTCGTCGTGATGGTGATCTTCCTGTTCCTGCGCAAATTGTGGGCGACGGTCATTCCCGGCATCGCCGTGCCGATCTCGCTCATCGGCACCTTCGCGGTCATGTACATGCTGGGCTACAGCCTCGACAATCTGTCGCTGATGGGGCTCACCATCGCCGTGGGTTTCGTGGTCGACGATGCGATCGTGATGATCGAGAACGTCGTGCGCTATATCGAAGCGGGCGATACCCCGTTCGAGGCGGCGGTGAAGGGCGCCGGTCAGATCGGCTTCACGATCATTTCCATCACCGTGTCGCTGATCGCGGTCTTCATCCCGCTGATCTTCATGAGCGGCATCATCGGCCGCCTGTTCCGCGAATTCGCGATGACCGTCACGATCGCCGTGGTGGTCTCGGCCTTCGTCTCGCTGACGCTCACGCCGGTGATGTGCTCGATCTTTCTGAAGCACGAGGACGAGGCGCAGCGCGGCCGCTTCAACCGGGCGGCCGAAGGCTTCTTCGACGGCATGCGGAACTGGTACGACCGCGGCCTGAGCTGGGTCTTGCGGCATCAGTTCTTGACCTTGGTGCCGACCTTGGCGCTCATCGTGGTGACGGGATATCTCTACGTCATCATCCCCAAGGGCTTCTTTCCCGAGCAGGACACGGGCTTCCTGTTCGGCGAGGCGGATTCTCGCCAGGACATGTCGTTTGCAGGCATGTCCGCGCTCGAGCGTCAGCTCGTCGACAAGGTGAGCGAGGATCCGGCGGTCTCGGGCGCCACGGGCTTTGTCGGCGCGACCGGCGGCAATGCGACCGAAAGCAGCGGCCGCATGCTGATTCAGTTGAAGCCGTTCGGCGAGCGCGACGTGAGCGCCGAGCAGGTGATTCAGCGGCTGAAGCCCGTCGTCGCGACGGTTCCCGGCGTCAAATTTTTCATGCAGGCGGGTCAGGACATCACGGTCGGCGGCCGGTTGAGCCGGACCGAATATCAATACACGCTGACCGACACGAATATCGACGAGCTCTATCACTGGGCGCCCATCCTCGAAAAGAAGATGGAGGGGCTCAAATCCTTGCAGGATGTCGCCTCCGATCAGCAGATCGCGGCGCCGCACGTCGATATCGAGATCGACCGCGACGAGGCCGCGCGCCTCGGCATATCGACGCAGCTCATCGACGACACGCTCTATGACGCGTTCGGTCAGCGCGTCATCGGCAACATCTTCACCTCGACCAACCAGTACTGGATGATTCTCGAGGTCGAGCCGCAATACCAGACCGATGCCAACGCGCTCGCGAAGCTTTATGTCGTGACCTCGGGCGGCGCCCGGGTGCCGTTGTCGACGGTCGCCCATTTCAAGACCAAGGTCGAATCGCTCGCCGTCAATCACCAGGGGCAGTTCCCGGCCGTCACGCTGTCGTTCAACCTTTCGCCCGGCACGGCGCTCGGGCCGGCGGTCGACAGCATTCTCGCGCTCCGGGATCAGCTCGGGGTGCCGGCGACGCTCGAAGGCACGTTCCAAGGCACGGCGCAGGCGTTCCAGGCGTCCTTGAGCTCGACCCCGCTCCTGGTCGCGGCCGCGATCATCGTCGTCTATATCGTGCTGGGTATGCTCTATGAGAGCTATATCCACCCGATCACGATCCTGTCGGCGCTGCCACCCGCGGGCGTGGGCGCGCTCTTGTGGCTCATGCTGTTCCGCTATGATCTCAGCGTCATCGCGATCGTCGGCATCATTCTTCTCATCGGCATCGTGTAGAAGAACGCGATCATGATGATCGACTTCGCGCTCGAGGCCGAACGCAACGAGGGCAAGAGCCCGGTCGAGGCGATTCATCAGGCTTGCCTTCTGCGGTTCCGGCCGATCATGATGACCACCATGTCGGCCTTGTTCGCCGGTCTTCCCCTTGCGATCGGCCACGGCGCCGGGTCGGAACTGCGCCGCCCGCTGGGCATTGCGATCGTCGGCGGATTGTTGATCTCGCAATCCTTGACGCTGTTCACGACGCCGGTCATTTATCTTTACCTCGACCGGCTGGCGCATAAGATCGGCTTCGGGCGCAAGGCCCGCGCGGCTCGGCCGGCGGCACAGGCCCAGCATGGCACGGCGGATTGAGCATGCGGCGCGCGCACGATGACGACGAAGAGCCGACCGACCCCCGGACCAAAGGCCTGATGGCGTTGGCCCTCGTGCTGCTGCTGGCGCTCGCCTCCTCCTATCTCGTGCAGGCGCTCCGAAAGGAGGGGCAGATCGAGGATTGCCTTTTGGCGCAGCGCCTTAACTGTGACGCGCTGGTCGAGGCGCCCTGACGCCTATTCGAGCGGCGCGCCCGAGAACCACAAGACCGAGCCCAGCCACCAGTTGCTGGCGTCGTTATGCTGCCAGTTGACCTTCTCGTAGCTGACGGCGACGTCGCCATTTTTGGCGGCCGTGAGGTCGGCGTCGGAAATCTCGATCCGATAGGTCTGGGTCCCCGGGCCAAAGGAGTATTGGGACGCCGGGTTGAACGCCAGCACGCCGTAAAGCGGGGTCAGGTCGCCGCCGATATAGATCACCACGCGCTTGGCGCCATGCTTCAGCGCGATCGGATAAAATCCCGCGGGATTCTGGGTGAATCCGTTGAAATCCGTTTCCCACAAATCGGTCTGGAAGGGCGTCTGGAATGGCTCGCCGCCCACCAGCTCGAAGCTCTTGTCCACGGCGTCGATGCGGACATCGCGGTTGGCGATGATGCCGTTCGGCACCGGCATGTCGCCCGAAAGCCGGAAATCGTCGGAGCCGGACGACCAGCATCCGGCAAGCGGCAGGACGGCGATCCCCAGGAGGACGGATCGGCGCAACGGCCCGGACTGTATCATCGATCCTCTCCGCGACCCGGCTTCCCGCATGCTGGACTCACCCTGATTCAGCCCGCTATAGGGAGTGCCGTCCGCAAGACATCCCCATTTCGCGCAATTCGGCCGCGAGATTAGCATTTTCCGGAAAGAATGGTTGCGAGACTCGAAATACCGGTTCTGATCGTCGGCGCCGGCCCTGTCGGGCTTGCGCTGGCCGTCGATCTCGGATGGCGCGGCGTTTCCTGCTGCGTCGTCGAAGAGACGGATGGCGTCATCGATCACCCCCGCGCGACCGCCATCAATGCGCGCACGATGGAGTTCTGCCGCCGCTGGGAAGTCGCGTCGGCGGTGAAAAAGGCCGGGACGCCGCCCGATTTCCCGCATACCGTGCTGTTCCTGACCCGGCTCGACGGGTTCGAGATCGCCCGCATCGAGCGGCCGGGCCATGGCGGCGGGGATGCGACGCCCACCAGCCCCGAGCGGCCGCAGCGCTGCAATCAGCTTTGGCTCGATCCGATCCTGCGCGACCGCGCGGCCGGGTTTGCGTCGGTGACGCTCGCCTACCGCTCGCGGTTCGAGAGCCTGATCCAGCACGAGGACCGGGTCGAGGCCACCATCCTCGACCTTGCGAGCGGCGAGCGGCGGATCGTTTCCGCGCAGTACCTCGTCGATTGCAGCGGCAGCCACAGCCCGATCCGCCACGCGTTCGGCATCGCGATGAACGGCACGCCGGGCATCGACTATAATGTCAGCATCTTCGTGCGCGCGCCCGAGATGTGGCGCCATCACGACAAGGGCAAGGCGGCGCTGATCCATTTCATCACCGGCGCGGGCCCTCGCCGCAGCCTCGTCCTTCTCGACGGGCGCGAGCTGTGGCGCTTCGGCGTCACCGGCAAGGAATTCTACGACGATCCCGACGGCGTCGATTGCGCGCGGCTCTTCGACGAGATCGGCGGCGCCGCGATCCCGCGCCAATTCCTGTCGGTGCGGCGGTGGAGCGCGCGCGACGTGGTGGCGGACCGCTATCGCGTGGGTCGTGTGTTCCTCGCGGGCGATGCGGCTCACATCAACCACCCCGATGGCGGCTTCGGCCTCAATACCGGGATGGGCGACGCGGTCGATCTCGGCTGGAAGCTCGAGGCGGCGCTCGCGCGATGGGGCGGCGCCTCCCTGCTCGACAGCTACGAGACCGAGCGGCGCCCCATCGGCATGCGCAATGTCCGCCAGGCGGCCGAGAATCTCCAGATCAAGAAGGCGCGCGAGCCCGAGCCCGGGATCGCGGAGGCGAGCGAGGCCGGCGCCGCGGCGCGCCGCCGCCTGGGCGACCGGATCCGGCGCGACAGTCTGCGCAATTACGTGACCGACGGGACCGCGCTCGGCTATGGCTATGATCCGTCGCCGATCTGCTGGCCGGACGGAACGCCGGCGCCGCCCGACACCATCACCCAGTACGTGCCGACGACCCGGCCCGGGTCGCGCGCCCCGCATGCGTGGTTGGGCGAGGGACGTTCGACGCTCGATCTTTTCGGCAAGGGCTTTGCGCTCTTGGGGTTCGGCGATCTGCCGCCAGAGACCGCGACGCTCGCGGCCGCCTTCGCGCATCGGGGCGTGCCGATGCGGGTCGTGCCGGTTGCCGACCCGGTCATCGCCTCGCTTTATGAACGGCGCTTCGTGCTGGTGCGTCCCGACGGCCATGTCGCGTGGCGAGGGGACGCGCTGCCCGACGATCCGATCGCGCTGGTCGATCGGGTGCGGGGCGCGGCGTGATGTTCCGGCTCGCGATCCTGGCTCTCTGCCTCGTGCTTTGGGTGTTCCCGGCGAAGGCCGACGCGATCGCCGATTTCTATCGCGGCAAGGACGTGACGCTGGTGGTCGCGACCCCGCCCGGCGGCCCCTATGACATCTGCGCCCGGCTGCTGGCGCGCCATCTCGGCCTTCACATTCCGGGCGATCCCTCGATCGTCGTCGAGAATATGGGCGGCGCCGCCGGCATGCTCGCCGCCAATTACCTTTACAACCGCGCGCCGCAGGACGGGACGGTGCTGGGCAATCTGCACAACGCGCTGGTGCTGGCCAAGGCGACCGGGCGGCTCAAAGTCGATGTCGATCCGGCGAAATTCAACTGGATCGGCAACATGACGCGCGAGACGGGCGACGTCATCGTCTCCGCCAAATCGCCGGTCAAGACGATCGCGGACGCCAAGACCCACCCGGTGATCATGGGCGCGGAATCCCCGCTTGCCCTCGGCGGCATCTATCCGCAGGTGATGAACGCGGTGCTCGGCACGAAGTTCAAGGTGGTCATGGGCTATGACGGGCATGCCGGCATCGAGCACGCGCTCGATAGCGGCGAGGTCGAGGGAATGGCGGGCGATAGCTGGCTCCATGGCCAAGGCCGCCAATATGAATGGTACAAGGCGGGGACGATCCGCATCCTGGTGCAGATCGGATCGCGCGCCGACGATCTTCCCAACGTGCCGCTGCTCACCGATCTCGCGGCGAATGACAGCGACCGCGAGATCCTGGAGCTGTTCTCCTCGCCCTATGCGATCGGCAAGCCGACCGCGGTCGGGCCGGGCGTGCCGGCGGACCGCGTCGCGGCGCTGCGGGCGGCTTATATGGAGACCATGGCCGACCCGGCCTTTGTCGCCGACGCCAAGCAGCTCGGCATCTTGATCGCGCCCGTGTCGGGACCAGAGCTCGGCGACCTGGTGAAGCGGCTCTCGACCCTTCCCGACGCCCTCCTGGTCCGGGCGAAAGCCATCACGGCGCAATAGCCGCGCTTACCGGTAAAGCACCTGATAGGTGCCTTTGAGCCGTAATCCCGACACGGTCGCGTTGGTCGCACTTGAGAAATTGAGGTTGCTCAGGATCGCGATGCCGGTGTTGGTCGCGCCGAAATAGAGGGCGCCTGTGCCTGAATTCGCAAGCGGCGCCACGTTCGAGAGATTGCTTGTGGTGCTTGCCCTGAGGCAGGTCGGCGGCGCGCCGCCGATGATCGCCGCCGCGGTCGAGGCGGTCGGCGGATAGGTCACGTCGAGCACCAAGGTGCAGCTGTTCCCGTTCTGGAAATAGAAGGACCCGTTATTGGCGAGGGTCAGCGACGCGCCCGACGCGTCGACCGGCTTCCACGCCGCCGACGCCGCGCCCGTCTCGATCCCGCTCCGCGTCTTGAAGAGGACGCCGTCCTGTCCCTGCCACTGCACATCGCCGCTGTCGGAAAACTCGTTGCCGCCCGGGTTGAACCCGTTCCCGAACACGCTGGCCGAGCCGCCCGCTGCGACGGAGAAGCGCGTCGTCCGCCCGGTCGTCTCCACGTCCCAGATCAGGGTGCCGCCGAAGGACGATTTCCCGTCGATCGCGATGCCCGTCGTCGCGCTGCTGATATTGCCGCTGACGTGCCACAGCACGTCCGACAGCTCGGCCCCGTTCTTGAGCGTGATGAGATCGCCGCCATTCTGCGAGACGAAGATGTCGAGCTCGCCGTGATCGAACGATCCTGATCCGGTCCGGTTGTTGTCGAAGACGATCGTCGAGGTGCAGTTCTCGATATCGGCGTCGATCTTGTAGCGTTCGGTCCAGACCGTGCCGTAATTGAATCCCTCGATCCCGACGCTGCCGGCGCCGCCGAAATTCTTGACCACGATGTTCTCGGTCCGGAAAAGCGCCACCGCGCCGAACTCGATCCCGATCGCCCCCGCGCGCGAATTCGATCCGTCGAGCGCGAAATCCTTGAGTAGGCATCCGTGGTTGCTTTGCGTGCGCGCGGTGCCGAGATCGCTGATCCCGACACCCGATCCCGTATATTGGAGCAAGGTGCCGGCAAACTGGCTTTGCGGACCGCCGACATAGCCCGGCACACCCTCGATCACGACCACTTGGTTTCCGGCGGTCGGGCAGGCGATCGTGGTGGAAAAGCGATAATTGCCCGGGGGGATCATCACGATACCGCCATTCGGGCCCATCGCCGCAATCGCCGCGTTGACCTGCGCGCCGATGTCGCTGCCGGAAAAGAGCGCCGCGTCATAGACGCCGCTTGCTGCCTCTTCATGCTGAACCGCGCCAGCACCCGAGGCGTCCGCGGCGACGGCCTGTCCGCCAAGCGCCACGAAGCCCAGGACCGCGCCGACAAGTCGTCCCGTCACGTCACCCTCCGATCCGCCGCCACTCGGGTCTAATCGCACCGCCGCGTCCCGTCGGCGAGAGTCCTTGCGTGCCGGGATAGATACGCGACGCCATTTTGCCGTCCATGCTGCGATCCGAGGTCGAGGGCCTTAATCGATGACCCGGTTGGCTTGCAGCATGAGTAC
>DATJLY010000479.1:0-9841 GCA_035509095.1 Allostellaceae bacterium
CGGGCGCTGGCAGGGGCTGCGGCAGCGGGGTAAACTTGCCTATCGTGTCGCCGGGCGGTCCTTCGCTGGCGATGACGACCGAGGGCTCGGTCTCCAGCCGATAGATCAGAACCCCGAGCACCGCCAGAAAGAGGACCAGGAGCGACGTGACCGCGCGCAAGGCCAATTTCATGAGGCGTCCTTCCGCATGAGCGAGAAGCGGCGGCCCGCGCGCGCCAACCAGGCTTGGGGCGGGCGGTATTCCGGTGGTCCGGCCGAGATCATGCAGCGCATCAACGTCTCGATCGAGTTCGACAGGCGGCTTTACGCCCAAGACATCGCCGCGTCCATCGCGCACGCGGCGATGCTGGTCGAAACCCGCATCCTCGACCCCAAAGATGGGGCCGCGATCGCCCGCGGTCTAGAGACGGTTCGCGCCGAGATCGAGGCCGGCACCTTCCCGTTCCGGACCGAGCACGAGGATATCCATCTCAATATCGAGGCGCGCCTGCACGAGCTGATCGGCGAGCCGGCGCTGCGGCTTCATACCGCGCGCTCGCGCAACGACCAGGTCGCGACCGATTTCAAGCTGTGGGTGCGCGACGCGATCGATCGGCTCGACGAGGCGATGGCCGCGCTGCAAGCGGCCCTCATCGGCAAGGCGGAGACCCATGCCGCCACCGTGATGCCGGGCTTCACCCATCTCCAGGTCGCGCAGCCGGTGACGTTCGGCCATCATCTCCTCGCCTATGCCGAGATGATCGGGCGCGATCGCGGCCGGCTCGACGATGCGCGGCGGCGGCTCAACGAGTGCCCGCTCGGCGCGGCGGCGCTCGCCGGCACATCCTTCCCGATCGACCGCGACGCGACCGCGGCGAAGCTGGGCTTCGACCGCCCGGCCGCCAATTCGCTCGACGCCGTCTCGGACCGCGACTTCGCGCTCGAGTTCCTCGCCGCTGCCGCGATCGCGGCGGGGCATCTGTCGCGCTTTGCCGAAGAGATCGTGATCTGGACCAGCGAGCCTTACGGGCTCGTGCGGCTCAGCGACGCCTACACCACCGGCAGCTCGATCATGCCGCAAAAGCGCAACCCGGACGCGGCCGAGCTGGTGCGCGCCAAGGCGGGGCGCCTGATCGGATCGCTCGCGGGACTGATGGCGGTGATGAAAGGCGTGCCACTCGCCTATGTGAAGGACATGCAGGAGGACAAGGTCCCCGTGTTCGAGGCGGCCGACGCGCTCGAACTTTGCCTTGCCGCGACCACCGGCATGGTTCTCGACCTGGTGCCGGACGAGGCGGCGATGCGGCGCGTCGCCGCGAGCGGCTACAGCACGGCGACCGACCTCGCCGACTGGCTGACGCGCGTGCCGGGCCTGCCGTTCCGCGAGGCGCATCGGGTTGCCGGCACGCTCGTGAAGCGCGCCGAGGAGCAGCACTGCGCGCTCGCCGACCTGCCGCTCGCCGAAATGCAGCAGGTGGAGCCGCGCATCACCCAGTCGGTCTTCGACGTGCTGACGGTCGAAGCATCGGTCGCAAGCCGCATCAGCTTTGGCGGCACCGCGCCGGCGAACGTGGCCCGTGCCGCGGCGGCGGCGCGCAAGCGCCTTTTGGCCAAGGAGCGGTGATGGTGCGTCCTTCGACTTCGCTTCGCTCCGCTCAGGATGAGGAAGCGTTGAGAAATCTCTTCATCCTGAGCGAAGCGCCGAAGGCGCGCAGTCGAAGGGCTCTCCTTCTTTCGCTCCTCGTCCTGCCGCTCGCCGCCTGCGGCAAGAAGGGCGCGCTCGAGCCGCCGCCCGATGCGCCGAAGACGCAATATCCGCGGGTCTATCCCAATCCGAGTGCGTCCCAGTGAACGAGCCGGCCCCCGGAGCACCCGATTTCGCCTATCGCGACGGCGATCTCTGCGCCGAAGAGGTGAGGCTCGCGCACGCCGCGAACATCGTGGGCACGCCCTTCTATTGCTATTCGAGCGCCCATATCGCGCGCCAATACCGGCGCTTTGCCGCCGCCTTCGCCGATCGCGACGCCGCCATCTGCTATTCGGTGAAGGCCAATTCGAGCCGCGCGGTGATCACGACCTTGGCGCGCCTCGGGTCGGGCGCGGACGTGGTGTCCGAAGGCGAGTTCCGCCGCGCGCTCGCCGCCGGCATCCCGGGCGACCGCATCGTCTTTTCCGGCATCGGCAAGACGGAAACCGAGCTCGCCTTTGCGCTCGCGCACGAGGTACGCCAGATCAACGTCGAATCCTTGCCGGAACTCGAGCTGCTGAGCCGGATCGCGAGCGCCCAAGGCCGCGTCGCGCCGATCGGCATCCGCGTCAATCCCGACGTCGACGCGAAGACGCACGCCAAGATCACGACCGGGCTCAAAGAGAACAAGTTCGGCATCGATGCGGCCGACGCGCTTGCCGCCTTTCGCCGCGCGCGCGGCTTGCCCGGCCTTGCGCCCGTGGGGCTTGCGGTCCATATCGGCTCGCAGCTCACCGAGCTGGCGCCGTTCGAGGCCGCGTTCGAGCGGGCCGTGGCGCTCTATCGCGCGGTGCGCGCCGACGGCGTTCCGCTGACACGGCTCGACCTCGGCGGCGGCATCGGCATCCGCTATCGCGACGAGACTCCGCCCACGATCGAGGCCTACGCCGCAATGGTGAAGCGTCTCACAGAGGGGCTCGGGGCGAGCCTCTCGTTCGAGCCGGGCCGCTATCTCGTCGGCAACGCCGGGGTGCTCGTCACCCGGGTTCTTTATGTCAAGGAAGGCGGGTCGCGCCGCTTCGTCATCGTCGACGCGGCGATGAACGACCTGATCCGCCCCGCGCTCTATGATGCGTGGCATGAGGTGGTGCCGCTGAAAGCGCCGGCTGCGAGCGTGCCGCTCGCCCCGGCCGACCTGGTCGGCCCCGTGTGCGAGACCGGCGACAGTTTCGCGCTCGCGCGGCCGCTGCCGCCGCTCAGCGGCGGTGACCTGATCGCGATCTTGTCCGCCGGAGCCTATGGCGCGGTCATGAGTTCGGGCTACAATACGCGCTTGCCCATCCCCGAGCTGTTGGTGCGGGGGACCGAGTTCGCGGTGGTGCGGCAGCGGCCGAGCTACGAGCAGGTCTTGGCGGAGGATCAGCTTCCGCCTTGGCTGGCCGAGCGCTGACGAGGTGCCAGGGACCATGTCGCACGCCGACCACCCGCCTGCCCGCGCTCCCTTCGGGACAGCGTTCGAGCGCCGCCTCCGGCTAGCCCGCCTCGCCATTTTGTGGGAGCGGGTAGTGCCTGCCTTCGGCCCTGCCGTGGCGGTGGTCGGGGTGTTCCTGGCGCTCGCGCTCTTCGACCTGCCGGCGCAGCTCCCGGGCTTCCTCCATGCGGGGCTGCTGGCGGTGATGGCGGCGCTTCTGGTCGCAGCGCTCATCATCGGGGTCGGCCGTCTGCGCCTCCCGGACCGGAGCGACGCGCGGCGCCGGATCGAGACGGTGAGCGGCCTCGCGCACCGCCCGCTCGCGGCGCTCGAGGACAATCTCGCGGGCGGCGCCACCGACCCCACCTCCGAGGCGCTGTGGCGTGTCCATCGCGCCCGTATGGCCGAGGTGGTCCGGCGCCTGCGCGTCGGCACACCGAAAGCCGGGCTGACCCGGCGCGATCCCTATGCCTTGCGCGCGTTGTTGACGTTGGCGTTCGCGTTCGGGGTTCTCGATGCGGGGGGCGACTGGGCCGACCGGATCGGGCGCAGCCTCAGCCCCAATTTCTCGGCCAGCGCGGACGAAGTGCCGGTCGCACTCGATATCTGGCTGACCCCGCCGGACTATACCGGCCTGCCGCCTCAGTTCCTGAAAGTGGGCGAGGCAGGCGCTACCGCGATCCCGGTGCCGGTCGGCAGCACCTTGCTGGCCCAGGTCCATGGCGGCGGCGGCGTGCCCGAGCTTCTGCTCGACGACAAGTCCGCCGGCTTCCAGCGCATCGACGACAGCAACTTCAAGGGCAGCGCGAAGATCACGGCGGGCAAGCGGATCGCGGTGGTGCAGGAAGGCCGCACGCTCGGCTCGTGGCCGATCACGGTCATCCCCGACCTGCCACCCACCATCGCGTTCGCCAAGCCGCCTACGCATACCGATCGCGGCGTGCTGCGGCTCGAATACAAGGCGACCGACGATTACGGCGTCGAAGGCGCGAAGGCGATCATGCGCCTCAAGGGCGACAAGTCGGGCGCTCAGCTCGTGATCGATCTTCCGCTTCCGGGCCAGCATCTGAAGGACGCAAGCGCCGCGAGCTATCACGACCTGACGCCGCACCCCTGGGCCGGCCTGCCGGTCGAGATGAAGCTTCAGGCCGTCGACGCGATCGGTCAGACCGGGACCAGCGAGACGATCGAGACCGTGCTGCCCGAACGCGTGTTCCACAACCCGGTCGCGAAGGCGATCATCGACGCGCGGAAAGAGCTGACCCTTCATCCCGACGACCGTCAGCCGGTCGCCGAGACGCTCTCGGACCTGTCGGAGCGCCCTTCCTTCTTCAACAATGACGACGTCGTGTTCCTGGCGCTGAGGACGGCTCAGGCGCGCCTCGTGCTGAACCACGATCCCGACACCATCTCCGCTGTGCAGGAGCTTTTGTGGGAGACCGCGCTCCGGATCGAGGATGGCCGCGCCTCGACCATGCAGCGCGATCTGCGGCAGGCGATGCAGGCGCTTCAGGACGCGCTCGCGCGGAACGCGCCCGATGCCGAGATCCAACGCCTCATGAATCAGCTGCAACAGGCGATCGATCAATATCTGCAGGCGCTGGCGCAACAGATGCAGCACATGCCGCCGCAGCAGATGCAGCCGATCGACCCGTCGCAGATGGTGACCCGTCAGGATTTGCAGCGCATGCTCGACCGCGCCCGCGACCTTGCGCGCACCGGCGCCAAGGATCAGGCGCGCGACCTCCTCTCGCAATTGCAGGAGATGCTCGAGAATCTGCGCATGGGACAGGCGGGCCAGATGTCGAGCGGCCAGAGCCAGGCGATGCGGCAGATGCAGCAAATGATGCAGCGTCAGCAGCAGCTTCTGGACCGCAGCTTCCGCAACTCGCAGCAGGGGAACCAGCAAGGCGACCAAAGCCAGGGCGACGCCAACGACCAGGAAGCGTTGCGCCAAATGCTGGGCGACATGATGCAGCAGCTCGGCGATCAGGGCGGCGACGTGCCGGCGCCCCTTGCCCGCGCGGACCGGGCGATGCGGAACGCGGTCCAAGCGCTGCGTCAGGCGCAGCCGGGCGACGCGATCGGGCCGCAAACCGAAGCGCTCGACGCGTTGCAGCAGGCCGCGCGCGCGATGCAGCAGCAGATGGCCGGCCGCGGCATGGGCGCGCGGCCCGGCGGCGGCACCGATCCTGGCGATGAAGGCGTCGGCGAGGGGCAGCGCGACCCGTTCGGCCGGTTCACCGACGAGAACGGGAACGGCGGCTATGACGATGGCGGCCTCATGCGCATGGGCAAGGGGCCGAACGACTATGCCCTCGAGAAGGCGAAGCAGATCCTCGACGAGCTGCGTCAGCGCGCCGGCGAACGCGACCGGCCCGAAATCGAGCGCGATTACATCGACCGCCTGCTAAAGCAGTTCTGACGACGGCGCGTCAGTCGCGGGAATAGGACAGTCCCGAAAGAAGCCGCGCGTGCGCGGCGAGCCGGAGCGATATGAACTCCGTGAAAAGCCGGACGCGCTTGGTCTTGCGCGTCTCGCCCTGCGTGAGAAGCCAGAGGGTTCCGTACATGTGCCGGTCGGCGCCCGGCACCCTCGCCAGCAGGGGGTCGGCATCTCCGATGAAGCAAGGCAGCGTCGTGATCCCGAGCCCTTGCCGTACCGCGACGATCTGCGCCTCCTCGTCCGTGGTCCTGAACGGAACCGCCGTGGTGCGAACCTCGCCCTCGCTCGCCCAGTCGGGGATGCCGTACTTGCTGCTGACGATCCATCGGACGCGATCAGCCGCTCCCGCGCGCCACGCGGCAAGGAGGTCGCGGGACACGTACACACCGCCGAACAGCTCCGGTCCCTTCAGGCCGTGGAGATTGGGCGGCAAGGCGCTGCGCTCGTAGACGACGCGGATTGCGACATCGGCCTCCCGGTTGGTCAGATTCACCGGCTCCTCGATCGACAGTATCTCGATCTCGATTTCGGGGTGAAGCCGCGCGAAGTCGGCGAAGTCCGGCATGAGCAGGTGTGTCGCAAGGGTCGGTGCCAGCGTCACCCGCAGCAGCCCGCGCACGCTCTGATCGCGACCGAAGACGCGCGTCTCCAGTTGGTTCGACGACGCTTCCATCTGGCCCGCGAACTCGAGAACCTCCTCTCCCGCATCGGTCAAACGGTAACCCGAAGGCAGCTTCTCGAACATGTGCGTGCCGAGGCGCTCTTCGAGCTGGGCGATGCGTCGCAGCACGGTCGAGTGGTTCACTCTGAGGCGTTGGGCGGCGGCCCGGACCGAGCCCCCGCGCGCGACGGCCAGAAAATAGCGAACGTCGTCCCAGTCCATCATGGTGCGATCCCGCACCGCGAGGTGCGATTTTCCATCCCGCCTTTAGATAGTAAGAGACGTGGCGTTAGCCTATGGCTGCGGGCGCGGCTCGCGAACGATCCCGTTCACGCCGTCGGTCGACCGGATCGATTGCGCACCACCGATATGCGAGCTTCCGCACTGAACGTCCGACGCGGGCGGACCCATCTCGAAATCCTCGAACGGAGCGACCGGGACCCGGAACGCAAACCGAAGGAGGCATCATGTCGAGATTGGAAGGCAAGATCGCCGTCATCAGCGGCGGCACCAGCGGCATCGGGCTCGCGATTGCCCGGCGGTTCGTCAAAGAGGGCGCGCACGTGTTCATCTTCGGGCGGCGCCGGGAGGCGCTCGACGAGGCGGTGCGGCTCATCGGCGCGAATGTCACCGCCGTCCAGGCGGATGCGACCAGGCTCGAGGACCTCGACCGCGTCGCCGACGCCGTTCGGAGCGCGCAGGGCAAGGTGGACGTCGTCGTGTCCAACGCCGCCCTGGTCGAGCAGGTGCCGTTGCGCGAAATCACGGCGGACCATTACGACCGCACGTTCGACCTGAACGCCAAGGCGCCTCTCTTCCTCGTGCAGAAGATGCTGCCGATGATGGGCCGGGGAGGCTCGATCATTTTGGTCGCCTCGGCCATGCATTACATGGGCTTGGCGAACCACTCGACCTACGCCGCCACCAAGGCCGCGCTGCGGTCGTACGCCCGGACCTGGGCGGCCGAGTTCAAGGACAGCGGCATCCGCGCGAACACGCTGAGCCCGGGCGTCGTCGACACGCCAATGCTCGACTCCCAGGCCAGCACGCCCGCAGAGGCCACCGCAATTCGGAAGGGCTACGCCAACTACACGCCGATGCTGAGATTGGCGCGGCCCGAGGAGCTTGCCAACGCCGCCCTCTTCCTCGCCTCGGATGAGAGCTCGTTCATGACGGGCTCCGACATGGTCGTCGACGGCGGCGTCAGCAACGTCTGATCCGCGCGTTGGGCGGCTCGCATTCGAGGTCCATGCGGAGCGCGTGCCGAGCGCGACTACATCGACCGCCTCTTGCAGTAGTTTTGGAGCGCGATGGGCTTTCCCGAATCGCTTTCCTGATTCCGTCACCCGCGGGCTTGACCCGCGGGTCCATGGATCGCCAGGTCAAGCCCGGCAATGACGGGATAGAAAAGCTCGCCCTCCGATCACCCGTCCGCGAGCGCCGCCTCGATCGCGGCCGCGAGCTCGGCGAGCGCGAAGGGCTTGGCCAGCACGAGATTGGCGAGCGCCTCGAGATTGTGGGCACGCTGCCGCTCGGTCGCATAGCCGCTCATCAGCATGATCTTCATGTCGGGATAGTCCTTCGCCGCCTTGAGCGCAAGCGCGATGCCATCGAGCCCGGGCATCACGATGTCGCTGAGCAGGAGATCGAAGCGGTTGGCCGCGAGCGCCGCCACCGCCGCGAGCCCGTCCGGCACGAGCGCCACCTCGTGGCCAAGGCCCTTCAATGCGCGCTCGATGAAGGCCGCGACCGAGGCCTCGTCTTCCGCCACGAGGATGTGCGCCATCGCCCTAGCCGCGCGCGCCGGCGAAGACCACCATCACGTGATGCGCGGCCTCGGGCGGCTGCGTGATGCTGGTCTTGAAGGTCGCGCTCTCGCCGGGCAAGAGCCGGTCGGTCGACGCCGCAACGGTCACGTCCTGCAGATCGTGATCGCTCTGATCGAGCAGCATCACCACGAGCTTCGGCACCTTGCGCGCAACCGACGAGACATTCACCACGTTGCCATCGATGACGAGCGTCGGCAGCCCGTTCGCCATGTCGAGCACCGGCTTGTTGGCGCGCACGTCGAGGCCGATGCCGATGTCGCTCACCGGAAATCCCACGCGCGCGAAGAGATCGGCGCTCGCGGGATAAAGCCGCGCGATATGGTCGCGCTCGATGATCGCGGCCGCGGCAAGGCCCGCGATCAAAATGATCACGGCGGCGAGAGTGGCGAGAATGGGTTCCCAGTTCCGCTTGGGGCGGGCGACCGCGGGAAGCTGGATCCGCTCTTCCCGGCTCGGTGCGGGCGCACGCTCGCGCCGCTCCGGCGCCGGCTCGGCGGGTGGCGGCTCGGGCTTTTCGATAATGGTCGCCGCGGCAGCGGCAGTCGCGGCGGCGGGTGTCGGCGCGACGGCAGCGGGCGGTTGCTCTTCGTCGGGCGGCGCCTGGTACCAGGTATGGGAACAGCGCGCGCAACGAACCGTGCGGCCCTTCACGCCGAGCGCGCGCGGATCGACGACGTAACGAACCGAGCAGGCAGGACAGGTGAGGATCATCGTCCCGGATCGGCAAGAGGAAGCGCCGTTATAGGACTCGCCCGGAAGCGAGGCAAGGAACCGCAGGCGTGCCGATCGGCCTGCCCGCGCGGCTGGACGCCGCCCGATTCGCCGTGCCATGGTGATGCACAGGAGTGCGACGCGCTTGGTGCGATTCGATCATGTGGCGATGCGGTATGGCGCGGGGCCGGAGGTCCTGCGCGACATCGTCCTGCGGCTCGAGCCGGGCTCGTTCCATTACCTCACCGGCCCGAGCGGCGCCGGAAAGACCACGCTGCTGCGCCTCATGTATCTGGCCGAGCGGCCGACGCGCGGCACCGTCTCGCTATTCGATGAAGATGCGACGACCCTCTCGCACGACGCGCTCGCGCTGATGCGACGCAAGATCGGGATCGTGTTCCAGGATTTCCGCCTCGTCGAGCATCTGAACGCGTTCGACAATGTCGCCCTGCCGCTTCGCGTCGCCGGCGTCGAGGACGCGCGGGTCAAGGCGCATGTGGGCGAGCTCATGCACTGGGTCGGGCTCACCGATCAGCTCGACGCCTATCCGGCGACCTTGTCGGGCGGCCAGAAGCAGCGTATCGCGATCGCGCGCGCGGTGATCGGCGGACCGCGGCTCCTTCTCGCCGACGAGCCCACCGGCAATGTCGACGATGCGATGGCGGACCGGCTCATGCGGCTCTTCGAGGAGATGAACCGGACTGGCACGACGCTCGTGCTCGCGACCCACAACGAGGCGCTGGTGGCGCGCCGCCCGCATCCGCGCCTCCACCTCGCGGATGGCTGCCTCGCCCTCGAGGCGCCGATGCGGCTGCAGGCATGATGATGGGCCGGCCGCCGATCGACGTGCCGTTCGACCGCGATGGGTCGGGGCGGTTCCTGCCGTGGCTCGTAGCGCTCATGGTCTATCTTGCCGCCCTCGCCGTCAGCGGCGCGCTCATGCTGGAACGGGCGCTCGACGGCTGGGACCGCGGGCTCATGGGCACGCTCACGGTCGAGCTGCCGCCGGCATCGGCAGGAAATGATGGCGGGCTCGCGGCGACGCTCAAGGATCTTG
>DATJLY010000480.1:0-5256 GCA_035509095.1 Allostellaceae bacterium
TCGACACAGGAAAGGTCCGGTGTCGATTCTTATACGCGCGCAAGCAAAACGCGGACGCGGCAAAGTTGGGACATCGGCCCCTTCTTTCGACGAGGCGAATTGATCCGCGCGGCTGAGGCGGCGACAATACGAAGGACAAAAGGAACGCCATCATGAGATTTGCGCATTTCGCACACGTCTGGGGAAAGGCGGGAATGACCCCCGCAGAGCGCTACCGTCAGTTGTGGCGCGAGCTGCAGCTTTGCGACGAGCTGGGCTTCGATTACGGGTTCTGCGTCGAGCACCATTTCCGGCCCGACGAAAGCTGGATGTCGGCGCCGAGCCTCTACAGCGTCGGCGGCGGCGCGCGCACCCAGCGAATTCGGTTGGGCGGCATGGGTCACATCGTGCCGCTGCACAATCCGCTGCGGCTCGTGGAAGAGATCGCGCTCGCCGACCAGATGACTGACGGCCGGCTCGAAGTGGGGTTGGTGCCGGGCATCAACCCCGACTATTTCCGCCCGTTCGGCGTGCCGTTCGACAACCGTCGCGAAGTGACGCAGGAATTCGTGGGCTTCCTCAAGGCCGCCTATGCCGCCAAGGACTTCTTCGATTTCGAAGGCGCGTTCCACGGCGTGAAGCACGCGCGGCTCGCGGTGCCGCCGATGCAGCGCCCGCACCCGCCGCTCTGGATCGAGACGCGCGATCCCGCGACCCTGTCCTTTTGCGCGAAGGAGGGCATCAATGCGGGCTATTTCTTCCTTTATCCGCGCGAGCATGCGGCGCCGCGCTATCGCAAGTTCCTGACCGAGTGGAGCGAGGCCGGGTGGCCCAGCAAGCCGCATGTCGCCTATTCCTGCGTCTGTTATGTCGACGAGACCGACGCCAAGGCGCTGACGCGGCTCAAGGAGGCAGGTGCCGCCTATCGCGGCTTCCTGCCGGAAACCGAAAGCGAGGCCGAGCTCGAAGAGGCGATCGAGGCGAATGCCAAGCGCTTTGAGGCGCGGGGCGAACCGGGTGCCGCCCAGGTCGCGCGTCACCTCATCGACGGTGACTGGCTGCTCGCGCACGATCTCATCCTGATCGGGTCGCCCGACACGGTGGCGCGCAAGCTCCGGCAATATGCAAGCGAGGGCCTCTTCGATACGTTCTTCGCGGAGTTCAATTTCGGCAATCTCCCGGAAGCGGACCTGATGCGATCGATCCGCCTCTTCGGAACCGAGGTCCTGCCGCGGCTGCGTGACTTCGAGCCTTATTAGACGGGCCTCCGAAAGGACACGGGCGGCGTCCAAGTCCGGAGGCTTGACGGACGCGTTTTCCGGTAGTTTATGTCAGATATGGGTCGAGTCGCCTGGGGAGCAGCGCCATGTTAGTCGCGCATCTTCTAGGACGCGTCGTCCGTTACGGCACCTTGCGGGTCATCGATGCCGCGCGATGCGTTCACACGTTCGGTCGCGGGTCGGGGCCGACCGTCACAATTCGCCTGCATGACCAGAAGCTCGACCGGGACCTTCTCCTCAACCCGCGCCTGCATTTCGGCGAAGCCTATATGGACGGCAGGCTGACCATCGAGGATGCGACGCTTTATGACGCGCTCGATTTTCTCTCGAGCAACATAACCGAGGCGCCGCGCAACCTCCTCACGCCTTTGTACGACGGCTTCGGGCGCGCCTTCCGCGTGTTTCAGCAATACAATCCCATCCGGCGCTCGCGCGCCAACGTCGCGCATCATTACGATCTGTCGAAGACGCTCTACGACTTGTTCCTTGACAATGATCGGCAATATTCCTGCGCCTATTTCACCGGGCCTGGCCAGTCGATCGACGAGGCGCAGGCGCAAAAGAAGCGCCACATCGCGTCGAAGCTGTTGCTGCGGCCGGGGCAGCGCGTGCTCGACATCGGCTGCGGCTGGGGCGGGCTTGCGCTCTATCTCGCCAAGGAATGCGACGTCGAGGTGACGGGCCTCACCCTTTCGACCGAACAGCTCGCGGTGGCGCAGCAGCGGGCGGCCGAGGCGGGGCTCTCCGACCGGGTCCGGTTCGAGCTTCTGGATTACCGCGAGGCGCGCGGCACCTATGACCGGATCGTGTCGGTCGGCATGTTCGAGCATGTCGGCGTCATGTATTACCCGGCCTTCTTCCGTCAGGTGCGCGACCTGCTGACGCCCGATGGCGTGGCGCTCCTGCATTCGATCGGGCGCGCCGACGGCCCCGGTGCCACGCATCCGTGGATCCGGCGCTATATCTTCCCGGGCGGCTATTCGCCGGCGCTGTCCGAAGTGGCGCCTGTGGTTGAGCGCACCGGTCTCTGGATCACGGATGTCGAGGTGCTGCGGCTTCACTATGCCGAGACGTTGCGGCAGTGGCGCCTGCGTTTCCTCGCCAATCGCGAGCGCGTCCGCGCGCTTTATGACGACCGCTTCTGCCGAATGTGGGAGTTCTATCTCGCCGTCTCGGAGTTGGCGTTCCGCCGTCACGGTCATGTCGTGTTCCAAGTGCAGATGGCAAAGCGGGTCGATGCCGTGCCGCTGACGCGCGACTACATGTTCGACTGGGAACGCAGCCACGCCGCTCCTGCCGCCGCCGATCGCGCCGTCGCTTAGGCCTCCGAAACATCGGGACGGTTGTCAGGACCGGCGCGGGTCGAGCGGATCGATGTCGAGCCAGTTGGTCTCGCGCGGGAAGCGGATCGCAAGGCCGCGGATGCGGCTATAGTCGAGGTTGCGGTCGAGCCCGAAAGGCAGCTTGCCGTCGCGATGCTGGCTCAAGGCCTCGAACAGCATGCGGCGCGCCCGGACGATCACGGCGTCGCTGGTCCCGAGATATTCGCTCGACCGGTCGACGATCGGCCCCATCGACTCCTCGATGATGAAATCCTCATAGGTGAAGTTCTTCATGATGCCGCTCCAGTGGCCGCCTTTCATGGCGGCGCGATCCTGGTGCCACGCATTGGCGACGCTGCCGCGGTCCTCGGCGTAATCGTCGGAATTGGCGCTGGTGCCCCACAGCATCTGCTGCTTATAGGCCTCCGGCACCGGGCCGAAGGGGCTCATGTAATAGTACCAGTGCGCGCTCCATTCATCGTCGATCGGCACCACGACGACGACGAGGCGCGGCTCGCCATGCTCGCCCGGGATGAAGGAGTAATAGGGGAACACCACTTCGCGGATCCGGGCATAGACCGTGCCGTCGTCGAGGTCCCGGAGCGCCGCTTCGCGGAATCCGTAAGGCGTTTCGACGATCTCGAAGCGCGGGCTCGTGTTCTGGCGGGAGAAGCGGCTCAGATTGGTGTCGCCGGCGCGCGCTTGACTTGGTCCAATCGAGCTCGAATGCAGCATGCCGAGATGGGCGGAATCGAGTTGCCCCTCGAATCCCTGAAGCCAGTTCCCGTGCACGATGGCACAGCGGACGATCGCTTCCGCAGGCGGCTTGTGGAATTCGAAATCGAAGAATTTGGGTGAGGTCTCGCGTTTGCCGAGATAGACCCACACGATCCCGCCCGCCTCGCGCACGGGATAATGCTTCAACGGCACGCGCGCCGCAAAATCCGCGCGGCGCTCGGGCGGCTCGGACGGGCAGTCGACCACCCGCCCCGCGACGTCGATCTTCCAGCCGTGGAAGATGCAGCGCAGCCCGTTCTCCTCGTTGCGCGCCAGGGACAACGACGCACCGCGATGCGGGCAGCCTTCATTCACGAACCCGACGCGCCCGTCGGTCGCGCGGAAGGCGACGAAATTCTGACCCAGAAGCCGCACCCGGCGTGGCGCGCCGTCCGCGTCGAGCGCGGCCGAGCGCAGCGCCGGCGTCCAGAACTCGCGCAGCATCTCGCCCATCGCGGTGCCGGGCCCGACCCGCGTCAGCATCTCGTTTTCGCTTTGCGACAGCATCGGCGCGCGCCTCCTCGCGGGACTTCGTGCGAGGCTACGCCGCGCTTGCGCCTGGCGCAATCGCGCCGGATCATGCGGGCGCCCGTTCCAAGGGGAGCCCTCATGCCGGATTTCGTCGCGACCCACCGCATCACCCACGAGGCTTGTCTCAAGATGATCAATGCCGGCATTGCCAAGGCCAACGCGCTTGGCGCGCCGGTGAGCCTCGCCGTCGTCGATGCAAGCGGCGTGCTGCTCGCCTTCCTGCGCATGGACGGTGCGCGCTTCTTCTCGGGCCGGGCAACCATCAAGAAGGCGATCACGTCGGCCTCGCAACGCCTGCCGAGCGGCTATTTCCCCAAGGAGGGCGAGGTCAGCATGCAGATCCGCATGGACGGGGACTTCACCAACATCGCGGGCGGATTTCCGATCGTTGTCGAGGGTCAGGTCATCGGCGGCGTCGGCGCTGGCGGCGCCAAGGTCGAGCAGGATGTCGAGATCGCCAAGGCCGCGCTCGATGCCCTCAAATTATGATCAAATCGGATATTTTCTCCTCTGAAGTGAGGCGCCGGCAGCACGCTTGCTCGCCAGCGACCCCCTCGGAAGGATAGGTGCCACCGGGCCCCGGTGCAGCGCGATCCACGCGCTTGCATTCCGCCGGGAGGGGCCTATTTTAAAGCCGGTCGAACTCGTGTTCGGCTTGCTTTCCCCGCTCGTGATGAGCGCCGGCCTGCTCTCCGATCAGCGATGACAGTTTGATCCGCCGGGCGATAACCGCACGGCAGCAACTCTTCCATAGGAACGCCTGCTCATGTCGATTGGAACCGTCAAGTGGTTCAACGCCCAGAAGGGTTATGGCTTCATTCAGCCAGAAGGCGGCTCGAAAGACGTCTTCGTGCACATCTCCGCCGTCGAGCGCGCCGGGATGAGCAGCCTCTCCGAAGGCCAGAAGGTCAGTTTCGATCTTGAGCGCGATTCACGCGGCAAGATTTCCGCATGCAACTTAAAGTCGGCCTGATTGCGATGGGCGGGGGGATGGCGCCACCGGCCCTCGACCGGGGGGCGGCATGACCAAAGAAGACCTGATCGAGCTTGAAGGCACGATCGCGGAGTTGCTTCCCGACGCGCGCTTCCGGGTGAAGCTCGATAACGGGCACGAGACGCTCGCTTATGCCTCCGGGCGGATGAAGAAGAACCGCATCCGGATGCTCGCGGGCGACCGCGTGACTTTGGAGATGACCCCCTACGACCTGACGAAGGGCCGGATCACGTTCCGGCACAAAGACGAGCGCGCCTCGACGGCCCCTGTCACCGCGCGGCCGCGGCGGTATCGTTAGGAGCGGTTGAGGTCGTTGGCGCGAGCCCCCGCCAGGCAGGCGGGGGCTGCCGTCTTGCCAGCCCCCGGCGGCGCC
>DATJLY010000481.1:0-3249 GCA_035509095.1 Allostellaceae bacterium
CGGCGAGGAGATGGTGACGATGTCGCCGCGCCGATGAGTGAAGCCCTGGCCTTTCTCGCCGCGATCCTCGGTCGGCGCGAACATCGTGCCGCAAAACAGCACGAAGCCGTCGGGATATTGATGCGCCGCGCCGATCGTCTGCGCGACGAGCTCGGTCGGGTCGCGGCTGATGAGCCGCATCGAGCTCTCGCCGGTCAGGCTAAAGCCGTCCTCGCCTGCGACCTCGAGGCTCACCGTGCAGGCCCGGACATCGTCGAGCGTGAAGCTGCGGTCGAACAGCCGAAGGAACGGGCCGAGCGCGCAAGAGGCGTTGTTGTCCTTGGACTTGCCGAGGAGCAGCGCGCTTCTACCTTCGAAGTCGCGCAGATTGACGTCGTTGCCGAGCGTCGCGCCGAGAATGGTGCCGCGGCTCGATACCACCAGCACCACTTCGGGCTCGGGATTGTTCCAGACCGAGGCGGGATGGAGACCGATCCCGGCGCCGGTGCCCACCGCCGACATGGGTTGCGCCTTGGTGAAGATCTCGGCATCGGGGCCGATGCCGACTTCGAGATATTGCGACCAGAGGCCGCGCGCGACGAGCGCTTCTTTGAGCCGCGCCGCCGCTGGCGTGCCCGGCTTGATGCTGGCGAGATCGGCGCCGATCTCGCGCGCGAGCGTGCGGCGCACGCCCTCCGCCGCCGCGGGATTGCCTTTGCATTGCTCCTCGATGACGCGCTCCAGCAGGCTCTGCATGAAGGTGACGCCGGCCGCCTTGATCGCCTGCAGATCGACCGGCGCGAGGAAATGCGGCAGCGCGGGGCTGCGCCGTTCGGCAACGCTGTTGGCGAGCAGCTCGGCAATGCTGCCGATGCGCTCTCCCGGCGCGCTCCGCGCGAGCCCCGCGGGATCAGCCGCCTCCAGCAGATCGGCGACGGTCGGCGCCGCGCGCCCGAGCGCGAAGACGCCGTCCTGGCGCAGCACCGCCACCTCCGGCCCCGGCTCCTCTCCCGGGCGCCAGACGCGCGCGATCAGAACCCCTTCGGTCCCGTCCTCGGGCAAGCTGGTGCGGGGGTCGAGCACGATCTCCATGGCGGGCTCCTCCGGTCTGACCACCGCCTCTTAGCACCGGCGGGCGGGGAGAGCGAGATCGCGGCGGCGCCTCTCGCCTTGATTCTGATTCTTCGTCACCCCCGCGGAAGCGGGGGTCCATTGCGCCCGCTTCACATAGGAAGCAACCGATGCGTTATGCTGCAGCGCCTATGAAGCAGCCGTGCGTCTATATTCTTGCCAGCAAACCACGCGGCACCCTCTATGTCGGCGTCACCAGCGACATCGGACGCCG
This sequence comes from Allostellaceae bacterium, assembly GCA_035509095.1. Lineage (GTDB taxonomy): Bacteria > Pseudomonadota > Alphaproteobacteria > ATCC43930 > CGMCC-115725 > DATJLY01. The sequence continues at coordinate 1,325 of DATJLY010000481.1, forward strand.
CGTCTTTGAACACAAGACCGGAGTTGTCGGCGGATTTACCGCACGGTATAGCGTCCATAGACTTGTCTATGCGGAGAGCCACGCTTCCATGGACGAGGCCATCCTCCGGGAGAAACAGATCAAGAAATGGCGAAGGGCGTGGAAGATCGAAATGATCGAGCGCGATAATCCGACTTGGCGTGACCTGTACGATCCTCAATCGCTTTGATGTCCGGTCGCGCTTTCCACCGAGCGAGACCTATGCAGCTTATCTCCTCGAGCGTGTAGAGCAAATCTTGCATGGCCATTTCTTGGACAACGAGATGGACCCCCGCTTTCGCGGGGGTGACGAATAATAAAAAGCAGAACTAAAGTATTCCGTCATTACCGCGAAAGCGGGAATCCACGCAACCGACAAGGCATCGCCTAAGCAACGCGTGTTTCACTGAGTCCCGAAAATCACGCGGCGGCGACGGTTTTCTCGGCGAAGGCGCATTCGATGGTGTCGAGGTGGCGCAGCAGCAGGTCGAGCTTTTTCAGGATGATGCGCACCTGCTCGAATTCACGCGCGAGATTGGCGAGCGACGCGGTCTCGCCGGCGTCCGACCAGCTCTCGGAGACGACGCGCGCGCCGGCGCTGATGCGGAGCGCGGCGACACTGCCGCCGCCGGGAAGCGCCAGCGGCACCGGCTGGCCGATATGGCAGAGCTGCGCCGCGATGGCGCGCTGCGCCGCCGGTAAGCACGCGGGCAAGAGGCCGGAAACATCCTCGTTGAGCGCGCGGTAGAGAACGGCGCAGTGCGCCGGCGCGAGCAGCTTTCCGGCGCGGCGCACCAGGAAGGGAAAAATCGTGCGCACCGCCATTTCGTCATCCGCGCCGGCGCCCTCGCGCGGCGGATCCGGCAGCAGCTCGAGCGTCTCTTCGCTCGCGATCAATCCGGGCACGATCTCGGCGAAGCGGCGGAGCGCCGTGCGGCGGAAGGAGTCCGGCACGGCGAAGTAGTCGCGCATCTCGCGCAGCGCCGCGACCCAGCGCAGCAGCTGCCCGAAATTGGCGCGCTCGCCGAGCCCGGCGCGCACGCCCGGCCATGAGGCGGGCCAATCGCTGCGGCTGGTATAATCGCCGAGCCCGGACGGGAAATCGGTCGCGGTGGCGAGCCGCCGCGCGAGCGCGCCCGGCACGAGCAGCGCGCCGCTGAAGGGCGGCCCGGTGAAGAATTTCGAGCCGGTGATCTGCACCATGTGCCCCTGGGCCAAATGCCCGGCGAGGCGCTGGCGGTTGAGCCGCATCTGACACGCATCGATCACGATCTGCACGCCATCGCCCCAGCGCCGGGCGACCTCGTCGAGCGCGGCGAGGCTCGGGCAGCGCGCGCCGAGCTTCGAATGATCCATGACATGCAGCAGAACCCGCCGACCGGCGCCGACCGCTTCCGCCACGGCGCGCAGCACCGCCTCATCCATTTCTTCCGGCGGGCGCAAGCGACCGCTCTCGCGCAGCGGCAGGCCAAGGCTGGTCACGCCCTCGGCCAGCCCGGCGATCGGATCGCCTTTCGCAACGGGGGCGCCCTGCGCGGTGAGAGTGTTGAAATGCCGGCCGCAGCTCGCATGCGAGACGCCGCTGCCGGTCTCGTCGGAGGCGGCGACGATGCTGATCATCGGCGTGCCGAGAAGCGCGCGCGCGACAAAAACCGCATGCAGCTCGCTATCGGTACCCGAGGGCGAAAAGACGATCTCCGTGCCGCTCCCGACGAGGCCGAGCAGCGTGAGCAGCTCGGCGCGCAGCGCTTCGACGCCGGCCTCGAAAGCAGGGCCGAGCCCCAGCTGCAACGCCGCGCGGATGAGATTGTCGCGCGCGACGGAGGCGGCGGCAAAGGCGCGCTCGGAGATCGAGGTCGCGGTCGAGGACGCAAAGGTGAAGGCCTCGGGCCGCGGAAACGGCCGGC
>DATJLY010000482.1:0-10643 GCA_035509095.1 Allostellaceae bacterium
ATTGCATCCGGTTCGTGCAGCAATGGGCCGATTCCGGGATCAACGCCAAGCTCACGGGCTTTGCCGGGCTGACCGATGCGACCACGGTCGAGGCCCAGGGCAAAGCGGCGCTCGGCGTGATGACCTCCACCGTCTATTCCGACATGCTCGACACGCCCAAGAACAAGGCGTTCGTCGCGGCCTATCGCGAGAAGACCAAGCAATATCCGAACCTCTTTTCCGACTATGGCTATGTGTCGATGCAGGTGATCGACGAGACCTTGAAGGCGACCGATGGCGACGCCTCGGACAAGGATAAGCTCGCCGAGGCGATGGCGAAGGTGAATTTCACCGCGCCGCGCGGTCCGTTCCGGTTCGATCCCGTGACCCACAACCCGATCCAGAACGTCTATATCGTCGAGGAGCAGCAGGCCGGCGACCGCATCGTCAGCACGCCCATCGGGACCCTGAAGGACGTGCAGGCGCCGGCGACCAAGGAAGGCTGACGCCGGCGGCCACACGCGTTTCGCGTCCTTCGGCACCCTGCCGCGGGACGCAGGATTAATGACGAGGCTCTGACGAGACCCCATGGAATTCCTGCTGGCCCAGCTCTTGAACGGCCTGGTCTATGGCATGCTGCTGTTCCTGATCGCGGCGGGCCTGTCGCTGATCTTCGGGCTGATGAACGTGGTGAGCCTCGCGCACGGATCGTTCTTCATGCTGGGCGCTTTCGTCGGGCTGACGATCTATCGGGTGACGCACAGTTTCTGGCTGGCGCTGGTGCTGGCGCCCATCCCGATCACGCTCATCGGCATCGCGATGGAGATGATCTTCATGCGGCGGCTCTATCGCCGCGGCCATCTCGATCAGGTGCTGCTGACGTTTGGCTTCACGTTCATCGGCCTTGACGCCGCGCAGAGCTTCTGGGGCAAGGATATTTTCAGCATCCCGGTGCCGGCGGGGCTCGAAGGCGTGGTGCATCTCGGCACCGGCGTCTATTCGAGCTATCGCCTGTTCCTGATCGCGCTGGGCGGCGTGATGGCGCTGCTGTTGTGGCTCATGCTGGAGCGCAGCCGCGTCGGCGCGATGGTCCGGGCGGGCGTCGATGATGCGGCGATGGCGGCCGGGCTCGGCGCCAACGTCCCCGCGCTTTTCACCGGCATCTTCGGGCTGGGCGTGGCATTGGCGGCGGTGGGCGGTGTCGCGGCGGGACCCATCCTTGGCGTCTATGCGGGGATGGACGCCGACATCCTGATCCCGGCCTTCATCGTGATCGTGGTGGGCGGCATGGGAAGCCTGCGCGGCGCCTTTGTCGGCAGCCTTTTGATCGGCGAGGCCGACACGTTCGGCAAGGCCTATTTCCCGGCGCTCGCGCTCTTCTTCATCTATCTCGTCATGGCGGCGATCCTGCTGTTGCGGCCGCAGGGGCTGTTCGGGTTCGCCCGCTCGACCGCCGCGCCGCCGCACACGGTGTCGGCGCCGCCGCCCGTTGGCGCCGTGCAGGCGGCCCTCGTGGGGCTCGTCACGATCGCGGTGATGGCCGTCTTTCCGCTTTTCGTCGCCGACTATTCGCGCGCCTTGGTCAGCGAGATCTTCATCTTCGCCATCTTCGCGATGAGCCTTGATGTGATCCTGGGCTATACCGGGCTCGCCTCGCTGGGGCATGCGACGTTCTTCGGCATCGGGGCTTATTTCGTGATCGTGCTGGGCTCGATGTTCGGCCTCGATGCGTGGCTCGGCATGGCGCTCGGCATCGTCGCGGCGACGGCCGCCGCGGCCCTGATCGGCTATTTCTGCGTCCGCACCAGCGGCATCTCGTTCCTGATGCTGACGCTCGCCTTTTCCCAGCTCGTATTCTCGATCGCGCTCAAATGGCGCGACGTGACGGGCGGCTCCGACGGGCTTGGCATCCCGGACAAGCCAAGCTTCTTCGGGCTCGATCTCGGCAATTCGCTGACGCTCTATTACCTGCTGCTCGCGGCGATGCTCGTCTGCTATTGGGCGATGCGGCGGCTCGTCAATTCGCCGCTCGGGCTCGTCTTCATCGGCATTCGTGAGAACGAAGAGCGGATGCGCGCCCTGGGCTACGCGACCCACGCCTATAAGATCGCCGCCTTCACGATCGGCGGCGCGTTCGCGGGCCTCGCCGGCGGGCTTTACGCCATCTTCAACGGCTTCATCTCGCCCGACGCCATCTATTGGAGCGCGTCGGGCGACGTGCTGATCATGGCGATGCTGGGCGGCACCGGCACGCTGATCGGGCCGGGGATCGGCGCGGGCGTGGTGCTTCTGCTCAAAAACCTGGTCAGCTCCTATAGCGAGCATTGGCCCGTCATCATCGGCGTGATCTTCGTGGCGTGCGTGCTCTATTTCCCGATCGGCATCTGGGGCAGCTTGCGGCGCATCCGTGGCGGGAGCGTCCGGTGACCGTTCTGCGGATCGAGCATCTGAACCGCTCGTTCGGCAGCCTGGTCGTGACCAACGACGTGACCTTGACGGTCGAAGACGGCGAGCGCCATGTGATCATCGGCCCGAACGGAGCCGGCAAGACCAGCCTGATCCATCAGATCGGCGGCCAGCTGGCGCCCGACGGCGGCCACATTTATCTCAAAGACACGGACATCACGGGATGGCCGCCGCAGCAGGTGGCGCGCCTCGGCATCGCGCGGACGTTTCAGCGCAACAACCTTTTCCTGAACCTCTCCGTGCTCGAGAATCTGCGCCTCGCGGTTCAGGTGAAGCGCGGCAATCCGCTCGATTTCCATACCCCGGCGCGGCGCGACCGCGCGGTGATCGATCACGCCGAAAGATTGCTCGCGCAAGTCCATCTCGACGGCGCCGCGGGACGTCCCGTGCGGAGCCTTTCCTACGGCGAGCAGCGTCAGCTCGAGATCGCGCTGGCGCTGGCGGGCGACCCCGATCTCATGCTGCTCGACGAGCCGACCTCGGGGATGTCGCCGGCCGAGACCGAGCGCATGATCGCGCTCATTTCGAACCTGCCGCGCGAGATCGCGATCCTGATGATCGAGCATGACATGAATGTCGTGTTCAGCATCGCCGACCGCATCACCGTGCTGTTCTTCGGCGAGGTGCTGGCGAGCGGGACCGCCGCGGAGATCCAGGCCAACCCGCGCGTGCGCGAGGTCTATCTCGGCGGGGCGCACTGAGCATGCTCGAGCTCGACGGCGTCAATGCCTATTACGGCGACAGCCACGTCCTGCGGGGCGTCTCGCTGACGGTGGGCGAGGGCGAGGTGGTCTGTCTTTTGGGCCGCAACGGCGCCGGCAAGACCACCACCATTCTCGCCACCATGGGCTATCTGAAGCCGCGGCCCGGCCGCATCACCTATCGCGGGCGCGACATCGCGGCGCTGCCGCCGTTCGTGATCTCGCGCCTCGGCGTGGGCTTTGTGCCGCAGGAGCGCGGCATCTTCCCAAGCCTCACGGTGGCCGAGAACCTGACCGTGTTCGCGCGGGGCGGCGCGGACCGCCGCTGGACCCTGCCGCGTATCTACGACCTCTTCCCCTCGCTTTCCGCGCGCGCCGGCAATTACGGCTTCCAGCTTTCGGGCGGCGAGCAGCAGATGCTGTCGATTGCGCGGGCGCTGATGCTCAACCCATCGCTTTTGCTTCTCGACGAGCCGTCGGAAGGGCTGGCGCCGCTCATCGTGCAGCAGATCATCGAAGCCCTGCACAGCCTCAAGTCGGAAGGGCTGTCGATCCTTCTGGTGGAGCAGAACCTCCATGCCGCCTTGGCGGTGGGCGACCGCCACCACGTCCTCAACAAGGGCGAGATCTGCTACACCGGGACGTCGGCGGAGCTCGTGGGCAACGAAGAGATCCTGCAGCGCTATCTCGCCGTGTGACGCGTTGTGATGCCGTCGCCGGGGACGTAGGATCGCGCAAAACAATCGTTCGGGAGGATATGATGATCAAGACCATCGGACGGCGGCGCTTTCTTGCCGGGGCCGCGGGCACGGCCGTGGCGCTGAAGGCGCCCGCGGTGCTGTCGCAATCGACGAAGCCGGTGCGGATCGGCATCCTCAACACCTTCACGGGCATCAACGCCGCGCCGTCCGACACCAATTTGAAGGCGATGAACCTCTATTTCGAGACGCGCAATTGGACCGTGGCCGGCCGCAAAATCGAGCTCGTGCAAGAAGACGACCAGTTCAATCCGCAGATCGGCCTGCAGAAGATCCGCAAGCTCGTCGAAAGCGACCATGTCGATCTCGTGTGCGGTCCGCAGGCGAGCAACGTCGCGGTCGCCGTGCTCAATTACTGCAAATCGTCGAAGACCATCATCCTGGTCTGGGCCGGCACCGACTCGATCACATGGGAGCGCGTGCCGAACCTTTACCGGCCGGGGCTCACCTCGTGGCAGCTCTGCACGCCGATGGCGGAATGGGAATACGAGAATATCGCCAAGGAGATGGTGCTGATCGGCGCGGATTTCGCGGCCGGACACGACGTGATGCTGGAATATAAGCGCACCTTCGTGCCGAAAGGCGGCAAGATCCTGAAGGAAATCTATCCGCCGCTCGGCGCGGGCGATTACAGCCCCTATCTCACCGACATCTCGTCGATCTCGCCGCCCGCGGTCTATTGCTTCTTCACCGGCACCGACGCGGTCCGGTTCGTGCGCCAGTTCAGCGAGCTGGGCCTTTCGAAAAAGGTCAAGCTGACCGGGTTCGCGCCGCTCGCCGATGGCTCGACGATCCCGGGCGAGGGCGAGGCGGCGCTGGGCGTCCTTACGCCGGAGATTTACATCGATACGCTCGACAACGCGGCCAACAAGGCGTTCGTCGCGGAATACCGGGCGAAGTACAACGCCTATCCCGACACGTTCTCGGCCTATGGCGTCGACACCGCCCGCGTCATCGACATGGCGCTGACCGCGGTGGGCGGCGACACGACCGACAAGGACAAGCTGCTCGACGCGATCGGCAAGGTCTCGTTCGACTCCCCGCGCGGTCCGTTCCGGTTCGATCCCGAGACCCACAACCCGATCCAGAACGTCTATATCTCCGAGGTGGCGAAGGTGGATGGCCGGCTGACGCAAGTGGTTCACGCCACCATCAAAGAGGTCCGCGACCCGAGCCAGAAGCCGACGTGACGGAGGATTTGGACGCGCCGGCCCGAAACGCGGCGCTGGCGCTTGCAGAGGCGATGGCGGCGTTTTTGGCGCGCGCGCTCGGCGCCCGCCTCCTCGGCGTCTATGTCATGGGCAGCTTGGCGCATGGCGGGTTCAGCCGGCGCTACAGCGATATCGACATGGCGGTCCTCGCCGAGGATGGGCTTGGCGCGGACGAGATGGCGGCGGTGCGCGAGCATGCGGCGGCGCATTCGCCCGATCTTGCATCAAAACTGTCGCTGTTCTGGGCCGATCGCGGCTTTTCCGTCGGCCGCTTTCCGCCGCTCGATCGTGTCGATCTCATCGATCATGCCGTCGCGTTGCGCGAACGCGAGCGGGTGCGGCCGGCGCGACCGCCGCGCGAGGATGTGCGCGCCTATTTGCGCGGTACGCCGTTTTCAAGCTGGCGCGAAGGCGCGGCCCGATTTGCCGAGCTTCAAACCTTGACGCCCAAGGATCACAAGCCCTTCATCCGCGCCCACCTCTACGCCGCGCGGTTCGTCTATAGCTGGATGACCGGCGGCATGAACTCGAACGACGAGGCGGTCGCCTTCACGGTGGCGGCGGCGCCTGTGGGGCTTGATCTCGGCCTGCTTGAAGCGGCGCTCGCGTGCCGCGGCGCGGCGCGAGACCCCGATGCGCTCTTCCCCGCGCGCCACAAGCTGCCGGCGCAAGTCGCGGCCTGCGCGCGGTTCCTCGATCAGTAAAGCTCGTCAGGCAGGCGCTTCAGATACTCGCTGTAATAAGCGTCGCCATCCGTCCCCGGGTTGCGCGCGGCCGCGAAATCGCCGAGCGTCGGAACGCCCCTAGGCCGCCCGAGGCTGCCGGCCTTCCACAGGTTCGAGCGGATGAGCGCCTTGGGGCAATGCTGGAATGCCTGCTCGACCGAGACGACCATCACCGTGACCGGCTCCTTGCCGCCGACGGAAAAACGCCGCCGGACGGCCGGGTCGACGCTGATATGGGCGCGCCCATTGACGCGATAGGCCTCGTTCACGCCCGGCACGAAGAAGAGGAGCCCGATGCGGGGGTCCGCGACGAGGTTCTTGAGGCCGTCGATCCGGTTGTTGCCGCGGCGGTCGGGGATGTAGAGCGTCTTGCCGTCCTCCGATACCGCGACGAAACCGGGGCTGTCGCCCTTGGGCGAGCAGTCGAGCCCTTCATCGCTGCCGGTCGCGAGCACGAGGAACGGCGAGGCAGCGATGAACGCGCGGCCCATCGCGTCGACATGGTCGATCTCCTTTTTCACCACCCGCTCATGCGGCTTGGCATAAAGGGTCGCGAGCCCTTCGATCGATGTGACCATGCCGCCATCCAGTCCGTCCATGGTGTCCCTCCTTTCCCTCAGCGCATTTCGAAGACGAGCTTGCCGCGCAGATGGCGTGATTCGCTGACCCGGTGCGCCTCGGCGGCATCGGCGAGCTTGTAGTGGACGATGTTGGGCGGCCACACCGCGCCGGCCTCGTAAAGCGCCACCATCCGCTCGAGATGGGCGCGGTCGCGCGCAACGACCGGGCGCAGGGTCTCGACATCCGTGCGCGGCGGCTTGAAGCCGTCGGGCGTCGGCGAGATGAAGACGAGCCGCCCGCCGGGCTTCAGCACGGCATAGGAGCCGGCGCGCACGTCGCCGCCCACCGTGTCGAACACCACATCGCACCCGGAAACGGCCTTGGTGAAATCCTGGGCGTGGTAGTCGATCACCCGGTCGGCGCCGAGCTTTTTCACATAATCGTGGTTGTTGGCGCTCGCCGTCGTGATCACGGTCGCGCCGATATGCTTTGCGAGCTGGATGCCGAAGCCGGCGACGCCGCCCGCGCCGCCTTGGATCAGGATGGTCTCGCCGCGTTTCAGCTTCGCCGTATCCTCGAGCGCCCACAGCGCGGTGAGGCTCGTCAAGGCCATCGCCGCGGCCTCGGCATGGCTCATGCGGGCGGGCTTTTTCGCGACGATCGCCGCCTTGATGGCGATCTTCTCCGCATAGCCGCCGTCATCGCGCGTTTCGGTCACGCCGAAGACCGCGTCGCCCACGCGAAGATCGGTGACGCCGGGCCCGAGCGCGCTCACGACACCCGAGAAGTCGCGGCCCAATATGTGCGGGAACGTGATGTTGGTATAGGGGCCGCCGCCGAGCCGCACCTTGTAGTCGGCACCGTTGACGCTTGCCGCGTGGATGTCGACGACGACCTGTCCCTCTCCCGCGACCGGGTCCGGCGCATCGCCATAGCTCAGCGTCTCCGGTCCGCCGTGCCGCGACAGGATCACCGCCTTCATGCCCGCCTCCTCAATTGCTCCGACTATGATACACTTCGCGAACCTGAATTGGGATCGGGCAGAGGAAGGCTCGCATGGCATCACGAAACGGGATCAGCGCCGCCGAATGGGAGACGAGGGTTGAACTCGCCGCCGCCTTCCGCGCCGCGCATCATTTCGGCTGGAACCGCACCATCTCCAACCACATGACGGCGCGGCTGCCGGACAATCACGGGCATTTCCTCATGAATGCGCGCGGGTTCGGCTGGCACGAGATTACCGCGGCGAACCTCATCAAGCTCGATCTCGACGGCAACGTGCTGAGCGAGACCGAGCTGATGCCGGGTCCCGCCGGACTCAATTTCCACAGCGCGATCCTGCGGCAAAAGCCCGACATCGCCTGCACCATGCACCTCCACACGATGGAAGGGGTCGTCGTCTCGGCGCTCGAGGAAGGGCTCCAATTCTATGACCAGGAGGGCTGCGCCATTTACGACCAGGTCACCTATCACGCGTTCGAGGGATTGGCCGAGGAAAAGGACGAGGCGCCGCGCATCATCGCCGACCTCGGCGACAAATTCACCATGATCATGAGGAATCATGGCCTTTTGTCCGTAGGGCGCACCGTCGGCGAGGCTTTCACCTACATGGAGAAGCTGATCCGCGCCTGCGATACGCAGGTCCGCATCCTCGCGACCGGGGCGCCGGCGCGGCGCGTCCCCAAAGAGGTGCTGGAGCACACCGCGCGGCAGATGAAGGCGCGCCAGGGCAACAAGCCCGCGGGCGAGCTCGAATGGAAAATGTACAAGCGCCTCGTGACCGAGGGCGCCGCGCCGCCGATCGCGTAAGGCCGCCCGCTCAGTTCTGCGCCTGGTTGGGCCGCCCGATCATCACCCAGGTGTCTTGCTGGGGGTCCCAGCGCGTGATGATGACGGCGGTTCCGTCGAGCCCGCGCTGCGGGTTCTTCACGAAATTGAAGATGCCGTCGATCCCGACATAGTACTCGAGATGCTCCAAGTAGTCGTGGAGCTCGGCGGCGGTCGCTTTCGTGCCGAGCTTGCGCAGCGCGCCCACCGTGATCATCGCCGGGTCCCAGGCGAGCTCGGACGACACGTCGGGCCGCTTTCCGATCGCCTCGTAGGCGCCATAGAAGACATCGTGCGTCTTGACGAACTCGGGCCCGAGCTTGGCGCCGTCGCGCACGACCCAGCCCGGCGACGGGATCAGCAAATCCTTGGGCAGGAAGGATTTGTATTGCGCCATCTGCTGGTAGGTCTGATTGCCGCCGGTGGTCACCACCGGGATGTCGAGGCCCGAGTCGGCGATCGATCGGAACACGGTCGCGATCGGGGTCCCGGTGCTCCACGCGATGAGGGCCTGGGGGTTCGCCGCCTTGATCGCCTCGATCTGCGCCGCGACCGTCACGTCGGAGCCGTTGAAATGCTGTAGCGAGACAAGTTGCATGCCCTGGTTTTCCGGCAGCGCGATCTTGTCCTTAATGCCGTTCTCCGCGTCCTGTCCGGTCGCATCGGTAGTGACGATCGCGGCGATGCGCGTCAGCCCCTGCTGATGGAAATAGCGGATTTGCCCCGCGATGAGGTCGAGCGTCGAGACGCTGGAGGTGAAGCTCCAGCTGCCCTTGTCGGGATGAATGCCCGGCGAGAAGCAATAGGCCACCGGTCCGCCTTGCTCGACGAGCGGTGCCACCGCGCGGCAGCTTGCGACGAGCGACGAGCCGAGGAAGATCGCGGGCTTGCCGGCGATGACCTCGTTCACGATCTGCACCGAGACCTGCGGATTGGACTGATCATCCTTGAAGTCGAATTCGAGCGGCTGTCCATTGATGCCGCCATCGGCGTTGACCGCCTTTTGCACGAGCTCGAGCGCCGTATGCTCGCCCTGTCCCAAAAACGCAACCGGTCCGGTCAGCGGGACGATGACCGGCAGCCGATAAGGATCGGCCGCGTGCGCGGCCATCGTGCCGGACGCAAGCACCAAGGCTGACAAGGCAAGGTCGCGAAACGCCATGGCTTCCTCCAAGGTTTTCCGTCTTTTGCCGCCACTTTAAGCGCGGGCGCGCGCAAGCGGAAGCGGCCTTGCGCCGCGGGCCTCGTTGACGGCGCCAGGGCGGCACCATAGAAGAGCCGTGCCGCCTGCGGCGCCACCGAGGGAGGGACCCCGTGATCGAAATCTATTATTGGACCACCGACAACGGATATAAGTCGCTGATGGGCATCGAGGAGTCGGGTCTTCCGCACCAGCTGAAGCCGGTGGCGCTGCCCAAGCGCGAGCAGTTCTCGCCCGAGTTCCTGAAGATCAGCCCGGGCCACAAGATTCCCGCGATGGTCGATGATAACGGCCCGGGCGGCGCGCGCGTCACTTTGTGTGAATCGGGTGCGATTCTGAAATATCTCGCCGAAAAGGCCGGCGGCGCTCTTTACCCCGCCGATCCCGTGCGCCGGGCCAAGGTCGATCAGTGGTTCTTCTACGGTACCTCGACCTTCACCCCGCTGGCACAGCAATATGGTCTCTTCATGCATCGCTTCGGCGAGGACGTGCCGCCCGCGAAAAAGCACTATACCGAGACCCTGCGGGACATGTTCGGCACCCTCGACAGGCATCTCGCCGACACGCCTTTCCTGGCGGGCGATTATTCCGTCGCCGACATCTCGTGCTATCCCGATGTGCATATCCACGGGAAGACCGGCATGGGCCTCAAGGAATACCCGAACCTCGAGCGCTGGCACGACGCGGTCGCGGCGCGTCCCGCGGTGCAACGGGCCTGGGCCATCAAGTAGCGGGCGGACGGCGACGAGAGCCAAGCGATGTCTTCCTTCTCCGTCACCGACATCATCTGGATCTTCTTCCTGTTCTCGGCGCTTCAGCCGCTGTTGCGGCAGCGGATGATCAATCTGGCGCGGACCCGCAAGATCGCGCAGATCGAGCGGCAGCGCGGGTCGCGCGTGATCCTGCTGGTGCACCGGCAAGAGACCATGCGGTTCCTCGGATTCCCGGTGGCGCGCTATATCGACGTCAACGATTCCGAGGAAGTGCTGCACGCGATCCGCATGACCGCGGACGACATCCCGCTCGACATCGTGCTGCACACGCCGGGCGGGCTCGTGCTGGCGGCCGTGCAGATCGCCCACGCGGTACGCGCGCGCAAGGGGCGGGTGACGATCTTCGTGCCGCATTACGCCATGTCGGGCGGCACGCTGATCGCGCTCGCCGCGGACGAGATCGTGATGTGTCCCCATTCCGTGCTCGGGCCGATCGATCCT
>DATJLY010000483.1:0-2178 GCA_035509095.1 Allostellaceae bacterium
CTGCGCATGATCTCGGCAATGCGCGCATCATCGGGCTGGCGGGACGGGGGTTCGCGGGATTGGGCTGCACCGGCGCCGAACACTGCAAGCGCGGCGCCCGCGAGGATGAAACGAAAGGGTGACTTCATCGGCGAATGTTAACATCTAATCATCGCTCGAGACGACGAGCCCGCATCGGCATGTCTTGACCCACGCATCGGATCGTCGATTAAATGTCTTAAGGAGACTGACATGCGCGCATTGACCACGAATCCCGGTCTTCTCTCGCCGTTCCATGTCGCGTTTCCCGTGCACGATCTGACGCTGGCGCGCGCCTTCTACGGCGAGATCCTCGGCTGCGCCGAGGGACGCAGCTCCGCTGACTGGGTCGACTTCAATTTCTACGGCCATCAGATCGTCGCTCACCTTGCGCCGCAGGATTGCGGCAGCGCGGGGCGCAATAGCGTCGATGGCCACGGCGTGCCCGTGCGTCATTTCGGCATCGTGCTGCCGCTCGCCGAATGGGAAGCCCTCGCCGGGCGCCTGCGCTCCAAGGGCGTGCGATTCCTGATCGAACCCTACATCCGCTTCAAGGGCCAGCCCGGCGAGCAGGCGACCATGTTTTTCCTCGACCCGTCCGGAAACGCGCTCGAGATCAAGGCCTTCGCCGATATCAGCCGGCTTTTCGCCAGCTAGAGCCTGACCGCACGCGCCCGCCCCGGAGCCCGCGGCCGCGCGAGCGCGCCTGATCGCATAGGCCCCGCCTCGCCCGCGCCCGGGTCCCGGGAACGCCCGTTGCTCGTCCCGAGCTGGACCTTCCACTTGAGGAATCTTTATGCGCAAGTATCTCGTCGCCCTTGCCGCCTTGACGCTGATCAGCGGCGTTGCCTGGGCCGATAATGGAAGCAACCAACCGATGAAGGACTCGTACATCACCACCAAGGTCAAAGCCGAGCTCGCGGCCGACCATGACACCAAGGCCCGCGAGATCCATGTCACCACCATCGACGGTGTCGTGACGCTGCGCGGGGTCGTCAAGTCCGACGCGGAAAAGGACCGGGCCGAGAGAGACGCGATGCGGGTCAAAGGCGTGCGCGAGGTGCACAACCGCCTCAAAGTTCCGGACTGAGCAGCATCTGCCTCGCGGCGGCCGGCCGGACTCTCCTGTTCGGGCAGGTTTCCGGCAGGTCGCCTGGCGCGCGCGGCGCCGCGGGCTTGCGGCGGCTGGTACGGGAGCGGATCATAGCCGGCCGGGAATCCGCCCGTAACAAGACGGCGCTCGTCATGAGAATGCTCAGGTCCTCGCTCCTTGCCGCCTTCCTCGCCCTGTGCGCCGTGCCGGCTCTGGCCGCTTCCGCGGGCGATGTCCATGCGCTCCTGCAACATGCCATCGCGGGCTCGTGGCGATCGGCGGCCAACAAGGCCCGCGATCGCTATCGACATCCGCTCGCGACACTCGAGTTCTTCGGCCTGCAACCTGACATGACGGTGATCGAGCTCGACCCGGGCGGCGGCTGGTACACGGAGATACTGGCGCCGGTGTTGCACGCTCACGGACACCTGGTGGAGGCGACGCCGTCCGCCAACACGACGAATCCCTTCATGCACCGCATGGCGACGGCGTTCGACAACAAGCTCAAGTCCGATGCGGCCGTATACGGCACCGTCACGACCGTTCCCTTCGCGCCCCCGGGCGAGGTCGACCTCGGTGCTCCGGACTCGGCCGACATGGTCCTCACCTTTCGCAACCTGCACGATTGGCTGAACCACAGCCCCGCCACGCTTGCGGCCGTGTTCAAGGCGGCCTATGCGGTGTTGAAGCCGGGCGGAGTCTTTGGCGTCGTCGAGCACCGCGCGCGGCCCTATGAGAACGCGGTCGAGGCCTCGCGCGCGCTGCACCGGATTCCCGAGGACTACGTGATCGAGCTCGGCCTAAAGAGCGGTTTTCAACTCGCCGCCGTATCGGAAATCAACGCCAACCCGAAGGACAACGAAACGGTGAACGTGCATCGCCTGCCGCCCGATCTGGTCGGGCCGGCGAGCGAGCACGCCGGCATGCGCGCGATCGGCGAATCCGACCGCATGACGCTCAGGTTCGTGAAGCCGGCGCGCTGAGGGCGATCTGCCTCAACGAGCCGGGGTCGGACACTTCAGGGCGCCGCGCTGCGCCACCTGCGGCGGTGATTGCCGCCTCCAGCC
>DATJLY010000484.1:0-12416 GCA_035509095.1 Allostellaceae bacterium
CGATCGTGCCGTTTACATTGGCGGCGCTCGTCGCCTCGACGATCCCGCTCGTGTTGATGACATTGTCGAGCACGTCCGTGGCGGTCTTGGCGGTCATCAGCACCAGGCCGCCCGGCGCCGCGATCGTCCCCGCATTGTTGACGAGCGTGCGCGAGGCGGAGGACCCGCTGTCGATCGCGAAGCTCAACAGCCCGTCGCCGGCAAAATCGACGGCATAGGTGGATGCTCCCGCGACCACGACCGTGCCGAGCGACGCCGCGATCAACCCCTCGTTCGTCACGTGCGCGCCCGCCAGCACCACCGATCCGCCGGCATCGGCCGTGATCGCGCCTTTGTTGACGATCCCGGCGCCGGCATTGCCGGGCACGGAGAAGCTGTAATTGCCGGCGAGGAAATCGGCATCGTGGATGTCGGCGGTCGATAGCAGCACGCCCGCCGCGGAGATCGTGGCGCCGCTGCCAACCACGATGCCGGCGGGATTGACGAGCCAGACCTGACCGTTCGCGCTGAGTGAGCCCAGAAGGAACGACGGGCTGCCGCCGAGGACGCGGTTCAGCGCGATCGCGCTGGCGCTCGGCTGTTCAAACGTAACCGAAGAGCCGCGCGGGATCGAAAATCCGGTCCAGGTGATGAGCGCGCTTGGCGATGTCTGCCTGATCAGCGTGCTGGTCGCCGAGCTTTGCGAGATCGTTGCCTGGCCGGCGACCACGTGGCCGCCGGCAAGCTGCGCGCGGGCACTGGCGCCGCACAGGGCGACGGCGGCCGTGGCCAGCGCGAGCGCGCTCTCGATATATCGCGACCTGGACTGCGACATTTTGTTCCTGCGCTGTACTCCGCGCGACAATCGCAGCCCGTTGCCCGTTTTAACCGAGATTACTTCGGTGACTGCGCCATCACCAAGTAATGGCACAATGCCACTCTGCCCTGTGGCGTTCAAGTCGGCAGGATTCTTGACCGGAACCGGCCCGCGCCCGAGAGTGCGCGGCATCGGAGGACCCTTGGACCCTGCTTCGCCGTTGCGGCTTCGCACCTCGATCTGCGGCATCGACGAGATCGAGGCGCTTGGCGATGCCGGCGTGACGCATGTCCTGTCGCTGCTCGATCCCGGCTGGCCCGCGCCCGAGGCCTTGGCCTGTCTTGGCGGACACGAACGGCTCGACCTGCGCTTTCACGATATCGTCGACGCGCTGCCGGGCTTGCGCCGGCCGGGAGAAGCGGACGTCGTGGCGCTGCTCGAGTTCGCGCGCGGGCTTGCCGGCGCTCCCTCCGTTCATCTTCTCGTCCACTGCCAGAAGGGCCTTTCGCGGTCGAGCGCCGCGCTGGCGCTGGTGATGGCGCAGGCGAACCCCGGGCTCGACGCAGACGCGGTGATGGCGGACGTGATGCGGCTTCGTCCGCGCGCATGGCCCAATCTGCGCATCATCGAGCTGGGCGACGCGCTGTTGGGGCGGCGCGGCCATCTTATCGCGGCGGTCGCGCGCTGCTATCGCGCGCGCATCGCGGTGCAGCCGCGGATCGCGGATGCCATGATCGAGATGGGCCGGGTGCGCGAGCTCGATTGCGCGCTCACGCTGGGATGAAGTTGCGGGGGCGGGGCTGGGACGCTCTGACGGTCTCACGAGTGATCCCGGGACTCTCGGAGATCACTATCGAGCGTCGGGCCCCACACGCGCGTGCCTTCGTCCCCCGCCTCAGCAAAGTGAGGTCCCGTCCCAACAATGTCAATTGCATTGCAGGGATTAATTTAGGCAGTGATCAATTTGGCGCGCGCAAGGCCCGCGTCAGGATTTGAGACTCTTCAGATAATCGATGAGCGCATGCCGCTCGTCGGCGTTCTTGATGCCGATGAACAGCATCTTCGTCCCGGGCACGACCTGCCTCGGGTCGGTGAGGTACTTGTCGAGCGTTGCCTCGTCCCACGTCTTGTTGGCGCTTTGCATTGCTTCCGAGTAATCGAAGCCCGGCTCCTGCCCCGATTTGCGGCCGACCACCCCGGCAAGCGACGGGCCGACCTTGTTCTGGCCGGCTTCGGTCGAATGGCATATGAAGCAATAGCGCTGAAACAATTGCTGGCCGTCGGGCGCCGCCAAAGCGGGGCTCGCGGCGACGGCGGCGACGGCAAGGGCGGCAAGGGCACTCGTTTTGTTCTTCATGACGGTTCCGGCTGCTTCGGTTGTGGCGGCGCGATTATTGCGCCGGGTTCCGGCGCACGCAAATAGCTGGTAGCATCGCGTCGGATCGAAAGGAGCGAGAATGCCCCGGCACGCAGCCTATGTTCCCCATGGCGTCATCCCGGCCGTCCTGCTGCCGTTCTTCGACGATCTGTCGATCGACGAGGCGTCCTATCGGCGGCATCTGGCCGACGTGGCCGCGGTGCCCGGCATCAGTGCGGTCACGATCAACGCGCATGCAAGCGAAGTCGCATCCTGCACCGTCGACGAGCAGCGCCGCGTCCTCGACCTGACGCAGGATGCGATCGGCGCGCGGCTGCCGATCATCAACGGCATCTATGCCGAAGGCAGCCTCGAGGCGGCGCGTTTGGCGCGCATGGCGCACGATGCGGGCGCCTCGGCGCTCCTTGTCTTCCCGCCCGGTCCTTTCGTGCTGGGACAACGGCCCGAGATGGTGTTCGCGCATTTCCGTCGCATCGCGGACCAATCGGACCTGCCGATCATCGCGTTCCAATATCCGCGCCAGACCCAGGGCTATCCGCTCGAGACGCTGCTGGCCCTCATCGAGGCGGTGCCGAGCGTGCGCGCGATCAAGGACTGGACGCCGCACGTGCCGCTGCACGAGAAGCATATCCGTACGCTCCAATCCCTGCCGCGCCCGGTCAATGTGCTGAGCACCAACAGCGCGTTTCTGCTGAGCTCGCTGGTGCTGGGCTGCAAGGGGCTTCTGTCCGGTTCCGGCAGCGTCATTGCCGATCTTCAGGCGCGGCTCTTCCGCGCGATCGAAGCCAACGATCTCGCCGAGGCGCGGCGCCTCAACGACCGGATCAATCCGGTGGCCGAGGCATTCTATGCCGATCCCTTCGTCGACATGCACAACCGCATGAAGGAGGCGCTCGTGCTGCTGGGCAAGCAGCCGCGCGCAGTGGTGCGCCCGCCGCTCGTGAAGCTTCCGGCCTACGAGATCGACCGCATCCGCGCCGCGCTGGTGGCGGCGGGCCTTCTCGGCGAAAGCGCCCGCAGCGCGGCCTGACGACATCGCCGCTGGGCCGGCGCGGCGAACAAAGGGAATTGCGCATGCGGCTCTTCGACCTTGCCGGCAAGACGGCGATCGTCACCGGCTCGTCGCGCGGCATCGGCCGCGCGATCGCCGAGACGCTGGCCGAGGCGGGCGCGCGCGTCGTCATCTCAAGCCGCAACCAGGATGCCTGTGACGCCGCGGCTGCCGCGATCCGCGCGAACGGCGGGACCGCCGCCGCCATCGCCTGCCACGCCGGCGACAAGGCGCAACGCGACCATCTTGTCGCCGAGACGCGGCGGCAGCTCGGGCCGGTCGACATCCTGGTCTGCTGTGCCGGCATCAACCCGCATTACGGGCCGATCGAAGAGATATCCGACGCGGCGTTCGACCGCATCATGGCCACCAATGTGCGCGGTCTACTGGCGCTTGCCTCGCTGGTGCTGCCGGACATGAAGGCGCGGCGCGACGGCGCCATCGTGCTTTTGTCCAGCATCGCCGGCCTGCGCGGCACGCGCGGGCTGGGCGGTTATGCCATCTCCAAGGCGGCGGAGCTGCAGCTCGCGCGCAACCTGGCGCTCGAATGGGGCGCTTACAACATCCGCGTCAACGCGATCGCGCCGGGCCTCATCCGCACCGATTTCGCGCGCGCCTTATGGGAGGACGAGGCGCTGGTGGCGAACCGTCTCGCGGCGACGCCCTTGGCGCGTCTCGGCGAGCCCGAGGACATTGCCGGCGCGGCGCTTCTCTTGTGCGCGCCTGCCGGCCGCTACATCACCGGTCAGACCATCGTGATCGACGGCGGGGTGACGGCCGCGTCCTGAGCGGCACTATTCGGCCGCGGCGCGCCCTTCCGGCAGAAGACCGGCGCGGGCCAGCACGCCGTCGAGCCGTTTGCCGAGCTCGGGCGTCGCCGGGACCATCGGCAGGCGATGCTCCTCGTTGGGGAGGATCCCGAGCCGCTTCATCATGTATTTCATCGGGATCGGATTGGTGTCGTAGAAGATCGCCTGGTTCAGCTCGAAGAGCGCGTAATGAAGCGCCCGTGCCTCGGCCATCTTGCCGGCGGCGGTAAGCTCGTAAAGCTCGGCGATCTTGCGCGGCACGATGTTGCCGGCCGCGTTCATCAAGCCCCACGCGCCAACGGCCAGCATCGGGAACGACAAATCCTCGAGCCCGACATGCACGCGGAACTCGAACCCGAGCCGCGCCAGCAATTCGCTCACGAAGGCGAGATCGTTGAAGGCGTGCTTCAGCCCGACGAGCCGCGGCAGCCGATCGGCGATCGCCGCGACGGTGTCCACCGTGACGTTGACCGCGGCGCGGCCTGGGATGTGATAGATCATCACCGGCAAATCGGTCCGCTTGCCGAGATCGACGTAATATTCGATAAGGCCGCGCTGCGGCGGGCGGATGAAATAAGGCGTGACGATCAGCACGGCATCGGCGCCTGCGCCCTTGGCCGCTTCGGTCAGGACGATGCTGTCGGCGTGGCTTTGCGAGCCGGTCGCGGCCACGAGCGGGATGCGCCCCTTGACCGCGCGCGCCGCCACCTCCACGAGCCGAAGCCGCTCCTCGAGCGAAAGGGTCGAGGGCTCGCTTGTCGTGCCGTTGACGACGATGCCGTGCGAGCCTTCCGCGACCTGGCGCTCGACGAGCCGCGCATAGGTCTCGTAGTCGACCGCGCCGTCCCGGAACGGCGTCACGATCGGCGGGTAGGACCCTTTGAGGAACCCGTCCTTCAAGCTGATCATCGCGCTTACCCCGCCGCCGCCTTGTTGGTGCCGAACCCTTCCTGCTGACCCAGCACGGCGAACGGCATCTTCAGGCTTTCCTGCCACAAGAGCGATTCCATCGCGATGTGAAGCGGCTGATCCTGCACCGTCAGCTCGTAGACATAGTCGTCGTGCGAGGCGTGGTTGTGCACGGCCCAGCCCGGCGCCGTCAGCATCAGGTCGCCGGCCTTCCATTCGAAGTGCTTGCCCTCCACGGTCGAGTGGCCGGTGCCGTGGAAGTAATAATTGATCGCTGCCGAGCTGTGACGGTGCGGCCGGTCGACGATCTTGGGCGGACGGATAGTCATGGTAGCGAAGAAGGACGGCGTGCAGCCGTTGGTTCGCCCGGTCATCGGATTGTAGAGAAGATAAAGCCGGCGCCCCACATAGTCCTTGCCCAGCGCCTCGAGCTTGTCGAGCTCGGGCTTCACCCGCTTCCACGGCCAATGCAGCGCCTTTGATTCCACCGTCGGCGGATTGATGAGCGCCTCGTAGGGCATCAGATAGGCGCCGTCCTCGGTGAGCTTGAAGGTGCCATAGGGGCTGACGCGCCGCTTCTTGTCCTCTTCCGAGACCTCCTCGTGCTTCACCGCTTCGACCGACGGCGGGTTCTCTTCGGCGAAATGCACGTTGGTCATCTCGAGCAGCGGCGCGTTCGAATAAGTGAGCCGCACCAGCACATCCTTGCCGTCATTGCCGTGCCAATAAGTGTGCATCGACGGCGTGTTCCACACATCGTGCAGGTCGACCGCGAAGCGCTTGCCCCCGATCACCGAATGGCCGCTGCCGCGGATCACGAAATTCACCTGGGTCGAGTTCTGACGATAGGGCACGGTACGCTCGCCCGGCAGAAGCACGTCGAGCGCCACCTCGATGCCCGGCGCCAGACCCCGGCTCAGCTTGTTCAGCGGATGGACGATGAGCGAGCGCCGGCGCCCGTTTGCGGGTCGCGGCAGGCCGGCGAGCCGTTCGATTTCGGCATCGATCGCTTCTTTGGGGATGACGACCGCGGGCCACAGCTCGGGCGCCATGGGCGCGGCGCCGGTCCGGTCGAGGAAGAACGCGTTCTCAGCCATGTCCCAACTCCTTCGCGAAAGCGGCGCCTCAAAGGTAGGCAGAGCCGCGGCTCCTGTCGAGTGTCGGCGGATTAACCAACCATGCCGACGTGAAGGACCGGCGCGGGGCCGAGCTCGGGGTCCTTGGCGACGTCGTAGGAATAGAGCCAATCGGCCTGGAACGCGGTCTTGTCCGTGCCGAACCATTCGCGCAGCGCGAACATCGCGTCGCGCTTCACCCGTCCCCAGCGCGAGGCGAGATGGTTCTCCTTGGCGCGCGCGCGCGAGCCCAGCACCGTGCGCCGCGTGCGCGGCAGGCGCAGCGCCTCGTACCGCTCGAGCGCCGCGCCAAGGTCGTGCGAGGCGGCGACGATCCGCGCCAGCACATAACCATCCTCGATCGCCATGCAGGCGCCCTGACCCAGATAGGGCAGCATCGCGTGTGCCGAATCCCCCAACAGCGTCGCGCGCCCGAGACTCCAGCGCTGAAGCGGCTCGCGATCGTAAAGCGCCCATTTGTACCAGCGGTCGCCGATCTCGTAGAGCCGCAAGAGCGACGGGTTCCACTGCGCATAGGTCTGCATCAGCTCGGACCGGTCGCATTCGCGGGTCCAGGATTCCTCGGTCCAGGCATCGCTGTCGAAATGCGCGACGATGTTCAGGAGCTCGCCGCGCCGGACCCAGTAATGCACGACATGGCCGTGCGGCCCCATCCACATCGTGCCGTCGCGGGTGAAGATGTCGGCCGGCACGGCCGACGCCGGGACCAGGCCGCGATAGCAGATGCAGCCGGTGAAGCGCGGGTCTTCGGGGCCGAAAAGGCTCTTGCGCACGGCCGAGTGCAGTCCGTCGGCACCCACGACGATGTCGGCCTCGATCTCGCTTCCGTCGGCAAAGCGCGCGCGGGCGCTGCGCTCGCCCGTCGTCACATCGACGCAGCGGGCGCCCAAGCGCACCTTCGTGTCGCGCAGCGCACCCGCCAGCACGTCGAGAAGGTCGGCACGATGGACGGTCAGATGCGGCGCGCCAAAGCGGCTGCGGAATCCCTTGCGCTCGGTGCGCGAGATGATGCGGCCGCTGTGCCAGCTCCGGATCACCTGAAAATCGGACTCAAAGCCGATCGCCGCGACCTCGCGCTCGATGCCGAGCGCGCGATAGACCTTGACGGCGTTGGGGCTGAGATTGAGGCCGGCGCCGATCTCGCCCAGCGCGGCCGACTGTTCGCAGACCGTGGTCTCGATCCCGTGCCGCTCGAGCGCGATCGCCGCCGTCAGGCCGCCGATGCCGCCGCCGATCAGGAGAACATGAGGCGGGCGCGCCATCGCCGCACGCTAGATCTGATCTGGCGGCAGCACGCCGAGCCGTGCCGCGCCATAGGTCGAGCCGGCGACGTCCCAGTTGCAGGCGATGTGTTGACCCACCGCGTGCGTGTCGCGCCAATGACGCTGGATCGGATTGTTCGAGGCGAGTCCGCCGCCGCCGAGCAGCGGGAAAATGTCCTCGACCGCCTCGAGGCTCAAAAGCGAGGCATACCCGGCGTCGCGACGATAGCGGGCACGATAGTCCGGCCCGATCGGCTCGCCGGCGCGGCCCATGCGATTGAACTCGTCGCAATTGCGCTGGATGATCGTGCGGGCGGCATCGACACTCGAAGCCGCGCGCGCGATGCGCAGATGGACGCTCTGCAACGTGGCGAGCCGCACGCGGCCGGCCGTCGTGCGCGGCTTCAGATGATCGACCGCCATGTCGACCATGCCCTTCGCCGAGCCGATGGCGGTCCCGACCAGGTTGTAGGAAAACACGCCGAACAGCGGCAGGCGGAAGATATGGTGCGGATTGACGGCGCTCCCCGGCGTCGGGCTGTCGTCCTGAAGATATTTGTACTCGACCGTGTGCTCGTCCGGCACGAACACGTCGCGCAGGACGATATCGTTGCTGCCGGTGGCGGCAAGGCCGCTGACGAACCAGACATCGTCGACCTGAGCCTCGTTCAGCGGCACGACCGCGATCATGCGCTCGGGCGGCTTGCCGTCGGGCTGCGGAACGGGCATCCCCAGGATGGTCCATTGGCAAAGCCCAACGCCGCTCGAGAAATGCCAGCGGCCGGAAACGCGCCAGCCCTTGGTCGCGCGCTCGATGCGATAGTCGCTCGGCGGCTGGAACGCGCTCGCGATCAAGGTCCCGCTGTCATCGCCCCAAATATGCTCTTGCGCCTCGACCGGGAACATGCCGGCGATCCAGGCATGGCAGGCGGTGATGCTGGCGATCCAGCCGCTCGACGCACAGCCCTGGGCCAGCTCGACCGACACCTCGGTCTGGGTGCCGTAATCGAGCTCGAACCCGCCATAGCGCGCGGGCTGAAGCATGCGGTAGAACCCGGCCTCGATGAAGTCCCGATGCGTCTCGTCGGGTATGTGACGCAGCTCCTCGGCCTTTGCCGCGCGGGCGCGCATGGTGGCCAGCATGCCGCTCGCGCGCGCGATCATTTCGGCGGCCGTCGGCGTGTTGGAGGCGGTCGTCGCGGTTGCCATGCTTGCTGCCCTGTGGTCCTGGAAATACGACGGACATTGAAGCCGAGCTTTTGTCCAGGCGCAAGTTCGGTGCCGCCGGGCTTGCCCGCACTGGGTCGAGCGCATAACGTGGCGCCAAAAGGAGCTCAGGGAGGTTTCTGATGAAAGGGGTGCGGAGCGCCGGTCCCGTCGCGGCGGCGCTGATGGTGGTTGCGACCGTGGCGGCCGGAGCGGCGGAGCCGTACCAGATTCCGGCCATCATGTCTTTGACCGGCCAAGGCGCCTTCGTCTCGAAGGGCGAGCAGCAATCGCTCGAGCTCGCGAAGAAGCTCGTCAACGAGAGCGGCGGCATCAACGGAAGGCCGCTCGAGTTCACCTACCAGGACGACCAGACCAACCCGCAGGTCGCGGTGCAGCTCGCCAACGACGTGCTGGCTCAGAAGCCGGCGATTCTCATCGGCGGCGCCATCGTCGCGACGTGCCGGGCGATCGCACCGTTGATCAAAAACGGGCCGGCGGACTATTGCCTGTCTCCCGGCCTCCATCCCGATCCCGGCTCATACGTGTTCTCGAGCAGCGTCTCGACACTCGATCTGGCGACGGCGCTGGTGCGCTATTTCCACGACCGGGGCTGGACCCGCATCGCGCTCATGTTCAGCAGCGACGCGACCGGTCAGGATGCCGAAGCGGGCCTCAAATCCGTGCTGGCGAAGCCCGAGAACAAGGACATGACGATTGTCACGACCGCCCATTTCAACGTGACCGATGTCAGCGTAGCGGCGCAGCTCGAGTCGGTGAAAGCCGCCAATCCGCAATGCTTCATCGCCTGGAGCACCGGCACGCCGATCGCCACCATCTTCCGCGGGATGCGCGACCAGGGGCTCGACATCCCGATCGGCACCACCGACGGCAACATGACCTATGCGCAGATGAAGCAATATGCCGATTTCCTCCCGCGGCAGCTTTACATCGCGGCCGCGCAGTGGGTCGTGCGCGACGACAAGCTTCTCCTGCCCGAGGTCGCAAAGCAGCACGACGCCTTCTACCAGGCCTATGACGCGGTGGGCGCGAAGCCCGACATCGCCTCGGAGCTCGGCTGGGACCCGGCCTTCATCCTGGTGCAGGCATTGCGAAGCCTGGGTCCCGATGCGGCGCCGGCGGCGATCCGCGATCACATCGGCAAGCTTCAGAACTATGCCGGGGTGAACGGGGTTTACGATTTCGTCAAGGTGCCGCAGCGCGGGCTCGACGTGTCCGACGCGGTCGTGACGCGCTGGAGCCCCGAGGCGAAGACCTGGCAGGTGGTGAGCAAGCCGACCGGCATCCCGTTGCCGTCCGCCCCCGACACCCCGTGAACCAGTTCATTCAGATCGTCATCGGCGGGCTGCTCCAAGGGAGCGTCTTCGCCATGGTGGCGCTGGGGTTCTCGCTGGTCTATCGCGTGACCGGCGTGCTCAACCTGTCGCAAGGCGGGTTCTGCGTCGTGGGCGCGCTGTGCATGTACACGCTCGAGGTCGACTGGTCGCTGCCGGTTCCGCTCGCCTTCGTGGGGGCCGTCATCGGCACCGGCCTGCTGGGCGCGGCCATTGGCGGGGCGACCTTTGTCCCGGCCTTGACGCGGCTCCCGCAAAGCAGCCTCTTCGTGATGACCGGCGGCCTTTTGACCTTGCTCGAAGGGCTGCTCCTGGTCGTCTGGGGCAGCCAGCCTTATGCCTTGCCGCCGTTCTCGGGCGAGGCGCCCGTCGAGATACTGGGCATCCGCATTCCGACCCAAGGCTTCTGGATCGCCGGCGCCACCATCGCCATCATCGTCGGGCTCTGGTACCTGCTTCAGCGCACGACCGCCGGCATGGCGCTCCGCGCCTGCGCCGAGAACCGCATGGCCGGGCAGCTCATGGGCATCGACGTGCCGCGCATGACGCTGTTGAGCTTCGTGATGGCGGCGCTGCTCGGCGGCATCGCCGGCATCGTGGTCGCCCCCATCACCTCGCTCGAGTTCGACACGGGCAGCTTCTTCACCAATTTCGGCTTCATCTCGATCGCGGTCGGCGGCGTCGGCTCGTTCGCGGGCGTGATCATGGGCGGCCTGTTGCTCGGCGTCGCCGAGCAGCTTGCCGCCGGGTACGTGTCGTCGCTCTTCGCCAACGGGCTCGCCCTGGCGCTCTTGCTGGCCGTGCTGTTGTGGCGCCCGGATGGTCTTTTCCGCGCGGCGCATCGCCGCTCCGACGTGCGCGACGAGCAGCGCATCCACCGCGCCATCGTACGCATCGAAGGGAAGGGCGGGCTGCTGTTCGCGGCGATCGGGATCGCCGTGCTGATGGTGCTGCCGTTTATTTTTCCCGGGCGCGGGATCCTCAACTCGCTGGTGATCTCGGGAATCCTCTATATCTCGGTGCTCGGCCTCGATGTGCTGATGGGGTTCGCCGGCCAGGTCAGCCTGGGTCAGGCCGGCTTCATGGCGATCGGCGGCTATACCGCGTCGATCCTCGCCACCACCTATGGCGTCGAGCCGATTATCGGCGTCCTCGCCGGCATGGCGCTGTCGGTCGCGGCGGCGGTCGTGCTGTCGCTCGTCACGGTGCAGCTGCGTGGGCATTTCCTCGCGCTTGCAACGCTTGCCTTTGCGCTGATGGTCGATTCGCTGACCGTCGGGCTCGACAATGTCACGGGCGGTCCGTCGGGGCTCGCCGGCATCCCTTCCTTTTCGATCGGCGGCCTCTCTTTCGCGACGCCGTTTCAGATGTACTACCTCGTCGCAGGCCTGATCATCGTGTTGGTCCTGGTGCTCCATGGCGGCATGCGGTCGGGCTTCGGGCGGGCGCTCAAATCGGTGCGGACCGACCAGACCGCCGCCGCTGCCTTGGGCGTCAACGTGCCGCGCTACAAGATGGCGGCGTTCGTGATCAGCGCGGCCCTGGGATCGCTCTCGGGCAGCCTCTATGCCTTCTATTTCCATTTCCTGTCGCCCGAGATGGTGGGCACGCCGCGCTCGTTCGAGATGATCTCGATGCTGATCTCGGGCGGCGAGGGCACGTTGGTCGGGCCGATCTTTGGCGTGGCGCTCTTGACGCTTCTGCCGACGGTGTTTCAGCCGTTCGCGAACTACAAGACGCTCGCCGAGGGGTTGCTGCTGGTGAGCTGCTTCCTGTGGCTGCCCGAAGGCATGTTCGGGACGGCGGCTATGGGGATCGCCCGGCTCTTGCGACGGCGCGGCGCGCCGGCCGATGTGGGCCTCGTGCCCGGCAGCCAGGCGCGATGACGAACGCGCTCGAGGTCGTGGATCTTACGCGCAGCTTCGGCGGCGTGCGCGCCTGCGACAAGGTCAGCTTCACCGTGCCGGATGGCGGCCTGACCGCGGTCATCGGCCCCAACGGCGCCGGCAAGACCACCGTCTTCAACCTCGTCACCAACCTTTATGCCGCGGATTCAGGCGATGTGCGCTTTTACGGCACGTCGATCCTCGACCGCCTTCCGGCCGAGATCGCGGCGATGGGCCTGGTCCGGACCTTCCAGTCGGCGCGCATCTATCCCGGCATGACCGCGCTCGAGAACGTGCTGGCGGGGGCGCATCTCCACATCCGCGCCGGCGCGTGGCGGCAGATGCTGTGGCTCGCCGGCGCGCGGCGCGAGGAGGCGCAGCTCGCGGCCAAGGCCCTGACGCTGCTCGAGCTCGCGAACCTCGCGCGCTTCCGCCACGCCGCGGCGACGGATTTGCCGATGGGCGCGCAAAAGCAGCTCGAGGTGGTGCGCGCCCTGATGGCCGAGCCGCGGCTCTTGCTGCTCGACGAGCCGGCGGCGGGATTGAACGACAGCGAAACCGCCGACCTCGCCGAGCTGCTGCGCGCGGTGCGCGACGCCGGCATCACCGTGATGGTGGTCGAGCACAA